>NZ_CAKRLH010000011.1 GCF_934359325.1 uncultured Porphyromonas sp. | reverse complement strand
AATACAAACTAGATAGAGACTAAGTAGCATAATGAGACATAATAAGAAATTCAATCATCTCTCCCGCACCAGCAGTCACCGCAAGGCATTGCTCGCCAATATGTCTGCCTCGCTGATCATGGAGAAGAGGATTGTCACCACCCTCGCTAAGGCTAAGGCTCTGCGCCTCTACATCGAGCCGATAATCACCCGAAGCAAGGAGGACAATCTCAATAACCGCCGTATGGTCTTCCGTGAGCTCCAGAATAAGGAGGCCGTCACGGAGCTCTTCACGGTGATCGCACCCAAGGTAGCTGACCGTCCCGGAGGCTACACCCGCATCATCAAGCTCGGTCGTCGTCGCGGTGATGACACCATGACCTGCTTCATCGAGCTGGTGGACTTCAACG
Source organism: uncultured Porphyromonas sp. (assembly GCF_934359325.1). Classification (GTDB taxonomy): domain Bacteria; phylum Bacteroidota; class Bacteroidia; order Bacteroidales; family Porphyromonadaceae; genus Porphyromonas_A. The sequence goes on along the minus strand of NZ_CAKRLH010000011.1, from coordinate 21,017 downwards.
AGGTCTACACGCAGGAGGGCAAGACCAAGGCTACGGAGGAGAAGGCAGCTAAGAAGAAGACCCGCCGCTCTCGTCGTAAGAAGAGCGAGGAGACCGCCGAGGCTGCTCCCGTCGAGGAAACCAAGGCTGAGACCCCCGCTGAGGAGGAGACCAAGTAAGGATCCCTTCCCTATATTTAGGCAAAGGAGACGTACCCCACTGAGGAGTGCGTCTCCTTTTTTTTGTACCCCATTACGCGGAAAATGGGTAACTTGCCGACGCATGTAATGATAAGACCATATCCAACTAATTCTATAAAATACCATGACCTACGATATCGCAGTCATCGGCGGTGGTCCCGCCGGATATAATGCGGCAGAGTATGCTGCCGGGAAGGGGAAGAGGGTAGTCCTCTTCGAGAAGGGTAATCACCTCGGCGGCGTCTGCCTCAATGAGGGTTGCATCCCCACTAAGGCGATGCTTCACTCTGCTCACCTCCTTGAGAAGATCAGCAATGCTGATAAGTACGGCATCACCGTCGACGGCAACGTCAGCGCCGACTACGGCAAGATCATGACCCGTAAGAAGAAGATCGTCCGGAAGCTGGTCGCCGGCGTCAAGCAGAAGCTCCTCAAGTCCGGTGTCGAGATCATCGACGGTCTCGCCGCCCTCGACGGAGAGACTGAGGACGGTAAGATACGCATCCGCTGCAACGATGCCGAGTACGCCGCCTCCGACGTCCTCCTTGCTACAGGGAGTGAGGTAAGCATTCCCCCCATCGAGGGCATCGGAGAGACCGAGTACTGGACCTCCACCGAGGCACTCAGCGCCCCTGAGCTCCCCAAGTCCATCCTCATCATCGGCGGAGGAGTCATCGGGATGGAGTTTGCCGGCTTCTACTCCGCCATGGGCGTCGATGTGACGGTCGTGGAGATGATCCCCAAGATCCTCGGTCCGATGGACTCCGAGGTCTCCTCGCTCCTCCAGCAGGAGTGCGAGAAGGCCGGAGTCAAGTTCTTCCTCCAGGCCAAGGTGGTCTCCCTCCATACCGGGGCCGTTACCATAGAGACCTACGAGGGTCAGCGAGAGGTCCTTGAGGCAGAGCGCATCCTCCTCTCCACCGGTCGCCGACCCATCACCGAGGGTCTGGGACTAGAGACACTCGACATCGAGATGAATCGTCGTGCCATCAAGGTCGACAACCACATGCGCACCTCTCACAAGCACGTCTACGCTGCAGGTGACTGCGTCGGTGGGATCATGCTCGCTCATGTCGGTTACTACGAGGGTGAGGTGGCCATCCGCAATATTGTCGATGGCGCCGATGAGGAGGCTCGCTACGACTCCATCCCCTCAGTCATCTACACCAGCCCCGAGTTTGCCAGTGTCGGAGCGAGTGAGGACGAGCTGGAGAAGGCCGGCACTGACTACAAGGCGCTCAAGATCCCGATGACCTTTGCCGGACGCTTCATCGTAGAGAATGAGCGCGCCACCGGACTCTTCAAGATCCTCTACCACGCCGAGACGAAGAAGGTCCTCGGGGTGCAGATCTATGGAGATCCCGCCTCTGAGATCATCGCCATCGGCGGTCTGGCGATCACTGAGGGCATGACGCTCGATGAGCTCCGCCATCAGATCTTCCCCCACCCGACGGTTGCCGAGATCTTCCACGAGGCTGCCTATATGGCTGAGGACTGATCATCCGTATACAACGAAGCAAAGGTCGTGACGCCCGATGTGGTGCCACGACCTTTGTCTTTGAGAGACCAACATCGGTCCCTATCTCCCCTGCCTTTCGCGCTATCTCATCGGACGAGTCCGGACAGTGCGATAGACACTTGGTCCTCACTCGGAGGAGACAAGGTTATTCGGTTGGCGCTTTGGCAGGCTTGGGGATCTCGAATCTGACCGGGATGTGAAAGCGGGCTCTTACAGGTTGCCCATTCTTCATCCCCGGCTTCCACTTTGGCATGGCGCTAACCACTCTTAGAGCCTCTTTGTCAAGTAACTCGTGGATGCTTCGTTCTACTTCTGCATTGGAGATAGAGCCATCCTTTTCGACGATGAAAGTGACCATCACACGCCCTTCGATATGACCATCAACAGCCTCCTTTGGGTATTGGACATTTTGGCTGAGCCACAGCATCATCTCTGCCATACCTCCCGGAAACTCGGGCATATCCTCTAAGAACTCAGAGACCTCTTCCTTAGCCTCTGCAGATTGCTGGGATTTGAAGCTGATTGGAACAAAGAAGCGGGTTCTTACAGGTTGCCCATTCTCCATGCCCGGTTTCCACTTAGGCATGGCTTTGACCACTCTTAGAGCCTCTTTGTCCAGTGACTCATGGACACTTTTTATTACCTCGGCATTGGAGATAGAGCCATCCTTTTCAACGAAGAAGGAGACTATCACACTCCCCTCAATATTGGCCTTAGCAGCCTCCTTAGGGTATTGGATGTTTTGGGCGATCCACTGCATCATTGCTTTTTGTCCACCGGGAAACTCGGGTAGTACATCTACGTGCCTTGATGCTTTATCTACAGTTGGTGGCGGAGCCACTTCTGTTGCTGTGCTAGCTTCGGCCTGCTCTATGGTTACCATCTGAGTACCGAGTGCCAAGAAGGCAAGTACCGGGAGGGCCGACAGAGCGTACACTATAGCTAGTTTCTTGTTCGTTTTGTTCTTGCTGTTCATCATTACGATTCGTTTCTTTAGGTCTTGCATAGAAAATGAGAGCGAGGGTAGCTCTACCTTCCGACCTAGTGTACACTCCAGTAACCGGTACTGGTAGGTCTTTCGGTCGCTTCCCTCTCGCAACACCCCTTGGTCTGCTAGGTACTCAAGGTTTGTACGCAGTTGGTGGAGCAATCCCCACGCACATGGATTCCACCACTGTAAGGGCTGCAGCATCATACTAATGATGATATCCCAGTAGTGCTTCTGCCTGATGTGCTCCAGCTCATGCGACAGAATAGTGGGTGTGATATCGCTATTGGATAATGACTTGGGGATAAAGATCGCCTTCCCAATCGTGAAGGGGGCTAGCTCTTCATCCATCTCGTAGAGTGTGGCATTATGGCTGAGCTCTCGCTTCGTGGAGGTGCGGCATAGTCTATAGAGTTTGTACCCGCCCGAGGTTAGCCAGATGAGCGTACTCGCTGCACCGATAGCCCAAGTTGCCATCAGCACTCTGGTCCAGTCTATTGTGTTTCCCCTTGTCGCAGGAGCAGTGATGGTTGGCTCCTCCTCTATCACAATAGTAAAGCTGGGGAGCAGCCTATCTTCTGCCTCTTTTACATCCCTTTCCGGTACTGCTATAGAGAGCAGAGGGAGCAGAAGGCTAGAGGCGATGGCGATAAGGTAATACCACCGCTTGGCTCGGAGTAGGGTGCTTTTGCGGAGCAATACCACTCCGAGGAGGTAAAAGAGAGCAATCCCTACTCCCGACAGACCTAGATATTTCAGCCAAGTCATCATACCGACTACTCCTCTTCAATTAGTTTCAGGATCTCCGAGATCTCGTCCTTGCTTACTTTCTCCTCCTGTGCAAAGTGCTGTACCAGACTTTTGTACGAGCCTTTGAAGAAGTTAGAGACTATATATTTAATGGTCTTATCGGTGTACTCCTCCCGGCTCACCAGAGGGGCATAGATGTGACCCCGTCGCTTCCCTGTGCGAGTAACATACCCTTTGTTCTCCAGCTTGCTGACCACCGAAGCCACTGTAGTGTAGGGGGTATCCGAATGCTCCATCAGGGGGATGGCATCGCTTATCTCACCTTCTCCGATAGACCATAGTGCACGCATAAAGTCCTCCTCGAGAGGGGATAGTCCGTTTAGAAAGTTTGGCTCGCTCATATTGTTGTTATATACGATTGATGTACTTACTACGATTTATTCGTAGCAAATCTACGACAATTTCGTAGATAAACAAACTTTCGCCCAATATTTATAGCACGCAATGCCAGAAGTGGCTTACAGACAAGCTTCTTGGCGTTCAGTATTCCGGTAATATTTCGTAGCCTTCCCGGTTTTCAAAGGTCTTCTATATGCTTTCTGGATAGCTTCTTTGTGAAGGAGTGATCTTTAAGAGGTGCCCTGTCGGCAGTCTGGTCTGGGGTAATCTGACATTTGATGATCTCTCTCCTGTCATTGAGGACTATATGGAGCTTAAAACCATAGAGCCACCCCCGTGGTACTCTTCCCTTTGTTGGTCACCCTGTCGAGCGTAGACACCTCCAAATTAAACCCGGTATTAGTGATCACTATTACCGGGTTTAGTGATCACTAATACCGGTAATAGAAATCACTAATACCGATATTAGACTCGGCGCTTCCTGCAGACTGTCTCGGAGCCCGGGATGACGCATTTGAGTTTTACAGCTAAGAAGTGATAATCTATGCTGCTGTGCCATCTCATGGACCAACCCTCTCCTGATGCTCCCGCCTGCAGATTCCGCAGGGGCAGAGCCCCGGAGGGATCATCGCTCCATAGCCCGCGTGTCGAGGCACGAAGTGCCGAAGACCGCGGGAGAGGATGCAAGAAAGATATACGACCCCGCCAGGGTGTCGCACTTATCAGGGAGTCATGCAACCAGTGCGACACCCTTGCGGGGTCGCAGTGTCGCTTGCGATGCCTGATCCACGGGTCTTCGGGGCTACGCCCCTCGACCACGTGGCTAGGAAGCGGGCACCCGCAAGGGGTGCATCGTACCACACTCCTCGCGATGAGATGAATGGCTTCTGTACCACTCAAATGCGTCACCCCTTGTCTCAGAGGCGATTGCGCTCGGAGGACTTGACGGTCGACCGGCGCTGCTTATTTTCCTTGGAGCTAAAGCGCCAGGTGATCGTCGCACTGATGTACGATAGGTCTTGATCCTCCACCTGTGCGAACCCTAGGTCTCCGATCCGCGTGGCGTACCTGCTGATGTGCTTCCTCAGTGGGTCGTGCCACTTGAGCGTCAGGTCAAGTCCCTTACTCGGTAGGGAGCCGTGGATACTGAGGTCTAAGTAGTGCACCGGCTCCACAAGGAATATGCCGGAGTAGCCCTTGCCGATATAGGTATAGTCCAGGCTCATATCCACGTGGCCGAGGATCAGACTGTTGCCCAGGTGGAGGTATGGCTGTGGTCTGCTCAGTCGCTTCACTTCCTCGCCGACCCTTACTGCGGCTGAGCTGCCGAAGAGTCCGAGCGAGATATTCGGGTTGTAGACCCCGTATCTGTGGTTGAAGTTGGCTAATAGGGAGCCGCTCCAGTAGTCCCCCTCGAAGTTGTCCCACGAGTTAATGAATCGATGTCGGTCAGTCGGATCGGTCCTGTAGGTGACGAAGATCGGATCCTTGGTACGGGTCAGCTTTCCGCTCAGGTAGATACTCCTGACAGACACGACGTACTGCAGTGTGGTCTTGAGCTGTCTCTTGAGGTCGGGATTGCCTACCTGGCTGTTGTACCTATTGAGGTAGTAGGTGCTGTTGCTGAGCTGTCCGAGGGAGGGTCTCAGCGCAACGGATCGGATGCTGAGGTTATGAGACCATATCCCGGAGGAGAAGGAGAGGGAGAAGTAGGGAAGCACATTTCCATAGCATGCTGCCTCGCCGGTCTCTGACATCTCTGTGCGCTGGTACTCATATCGCAGTCCCCCACTTAGTGAGACCTTATCGAGGGAGTGGGTATACTCTGCATAGAGGGCATTCACCGTCTCATCGTATCCGGTCTCCTTATCTGTCTTACCGGGGAGTCCGGTGGTGGTCGCGGAGAGATGGATGAGATTGACCTCGTCCCCCACCAGTAGGTTGCCGTGGTCGCCGAGACTATAGTGGACCTGACCGATACCTGCCAGCAGTCGATATCTGCTGCTATTGCCGGTGGTGGTCAGACGAGAGGTCTCACCGGTGGTGCTCTCATCGACAGACTGTTGGCGATCCGCCCGAGTGTCGAGATAGTCGGCTGAGAGGTCTACCCTGAGCCGCTCCGATGGGGTGTATCTCCCGGTCAGAGTGACCTGGCTCTGAGATCCTCTCTCGGATAGAGAGGAGTGTGAGCTGCTTGTGAGACTCGGCGTGCCGGACTCCGAGATCTCATACGATGCATCACCGAGGTCTTGTATATGGTAGCTGTCCCGACTGCCGTCCAGCGTCACTTCCCATCTCTTACTTGGACGGTACGAGATGCCGGTACCCATCGACAGGGTGTTCATATAGGTTTTGCTGAGGAGGAGGGTCCTCATATCCTCTCGCGGAGCTGCCCACTGAGTATAGGTCATGTCCTGACGAGCAGCTCTGCCAAATCTATTGTAGTCTAAGTTGCCGAAGAGACTCACCCGCTCGTTTTGGTAGGCGAGGTTGCACCACTCTCGGTGGGAATTGAGGTGGTTGCGCGTGTAGCTTGCCCCGAGTGTGGAGGAGAGTCCTTTGAGACGCTCATTACTCTGTATCTCGACGACCGCGCCCGTTGTGCCGGGATACTTCACCCCTGGATTGGTGATCAGGGAGACGGACTTTATTCGCTTGGGGTCCAGCTGCCTGACTTCCTCCATGCGACGTACTTTTCTCCCATTGATGTAGTACGTCACGCTTCCTGACACGAGAGACCGGAGGCTGCCATTATCGTCCACTATGCCGGGGAGCGTGAGGAGCAGGTCTTTCATGGAGGCTTTAGTCGCGAGGATTGTCCCCTCCACAGACATGCGTAAGCCGCCGGTGGTGGGGCTGAGGCTCTTCCGCTCGCCGATCACCATAAGATCGTCAAGGAGGGCCGGATCAGCGACCAGTTGGATCACAAGTGTCGAAGTGGTGCTCTCCACACGTCTGTAGGAGGCTTGGTATCCCAGTGAGGAGATGCGTAGGAGGGCCGGTAGACTCACCCCGTCCAGCGTGAAGCGCCCCGTCTCGTCCGCAACCAGCCCGCCTATGATGGTGCTGTCGGAGGGGTTGCAATGGGCGATGGTGGCGAAGGAGATACCCGCTCCTGTCTCATCCACCACCTTGCCGGCTATCGTATGATCTTGGGCAGTTGCCGGGAGGGAAAGTATGAGGAGGAGTAGGCTTAGGGCAAGTAGTCTTTTCATGGCGTGCATGGTGATGACGATAAACTTATTTTATGCCCCAAGGTTACTTTTTTTACATATCAAAGGCAGTCTCTCCTCGTGAGGGTGAGGAGCTCGAGGTAGGAGGGGAGGCGGGAGAGGAGGCGGGTCTCCTCTCCGTCGTAGCCGACGAGGTAGGCGTAGATCTCACGCCCATTGGTGATCACCAGCACGGGGACCCGGAGCACCGAGTTGTACCGGTAGATCTGCTCCAGCACCGCGTCTGAGAGACGGATGGAGGGCGCCTTGTACTCGATGATCATCAGCGGCGACTGGTCGGGGGCGACGACGAGGGTGTCGCAGCGACGGGAGAGCTTCCCGACGCGCAGCGACACCTCATTGCCCATCAGCTCGGGCGGATAGCCCAGCTTGTCGATCAGATGGCGCACAATTCCCTGCCTGACTCCCTCCTCGGGGGTCAGCGCCACCTCCTTCCGCCGGAGGGGGTCGTAGACCATTGGTCTCTCGCTCTCTCTACTTTCCGCCATAAAGGGGTATATTTGTCTCAGAAGTCATCACTACCGCCATGCCCTACACAAAAGAGCCACAGAGTGTCCTCACCGCGATCGACTCCACCAAGGAGCCGTACCGCATCTATTTGCTCACCGGTGAGGAGGAGTACTTCACCGACAAGATAGAGAAAAAAATCGAGGCCGCCTATATGCCGGAGGAGGCGAAGGACTTCAATTACACCCTCCTCTACGGCACCACGGCGACGCCCTCGCAACTGCTGACCGCGGCTCGTCGCGCCCCGATGATGGCGAAGTATACCCTTACGGTGGTGCGGGAGGCGCAGGCGATGATGCAGGGTGGAGGAGGAGCGCTGATGGAGGTGCTGGGCAACCTCGTCGATCACCCGGTCCCGTCGTCGATCGTGGTGCTCTGCTTCAAGGGCGGGAAGAAGCCTGCCCGCAACCTCGGCGTGATCAAGAACCTGACGAAGACGGTGGGACTCTACGTGGAGTCGCCCGAGATCCGAGACTACCAGATCAGTGGCTACATCCGTCCCCTCGCTCTCGAGCACGGACTGACCCTCACGCCTGAGGCGGTGCAGGTGGTGGCGGAGCATATCGGGACCGACGTCACCCGGCTGGATAGCGAGCTCGAGAAGCTGGCACTCGCCCTTCCCTCTGAGGTGCGGGATCAGGTGACGCCCGAGCAGGTGCTCACCTACACGGGACTCAATAAGGAGTACACCGCCTTTGATCTCAAGCGCGCCCTCGCCCGCAAGGATCGGCGGCAGTCGCTCATCATCGCCCGCTCACTCTCGGAGGACAGCAAGCGGGTGCCGGTGCAGATGATCATCCCGACGCTCTTCGGCTACTTCGCCGACCTGCTCACCGCCTTCTACGCCCCACGGCCCTACACCGAGCAGAGCGTGATGAGTTACCTCGGTATTAGTTCCTCCTTTTTTGTCAAGGACATTATGCTCGGGCTTAAGAGCTACACGCCGCATCGCGTCGTCGAGATCATCCATGCCCTGCGCCACTCGGACGCCAGGAGCAAGGGAATGTACAGCGACCAAGGCGACCCCGATGAGATACTGCTGGACCTGGTGTTGCTGATCCTCAATTGATACAATCTACCAAGCGAGTCATATAAGTATTTATGGAGAAGAAAAATGTAATCGCCACTCCCGCAGGGGCTGCCACTGAGCATCCTCTGGAGCTCTTTGCCCACTGCCCCAAGTGTGGCAGCCCCCACTTCGGGGTCGTCAATGCCAAGGCGAAGAGGTGCGAGGACTGCGGCTTTGAGTACTACGCCAATGCGCAAGCCGCCTGCGCCTGCTTTATCACCGACCTAATGGACAATATGCTGGTCGCCGTGCGCGGCAAGGAGCCTGCCATCGGTACCTACGACCTGCCGGGAGGCTTCGTCGATATGGACGAGACCGGTGAGGAGGCGATGGCGCGGGAGCTGATGGAGGAGACCGGCATCGATGCCTTCGGAGGTCTGCGCGGTGGGATCCACAGACCGCCGAAGTATCTCTTCTCTCTCCCCAATCTCTACCTCTACTCCGGGATGACGCTCCACACGCTGGACCTCTTTTACCACCTCAAGGTGGAGTCCCTCGTGCCCTACGTGGATCAGGCGGGAGACGATGTCGCCAAGCTACTCATCGTCCCGATACGGGAGATCGTGCCGGCAGACTTCGGTCTCCGCTCCATCCGCCGTGCGGTGGAGATGGTGCGGGAGGAGCACTACTTCTGATCCGGACCTGAGAGCCGGCTAAGACTCCAGCGCAGCGAGTGCGGTGCGGAGGAGCTCCATAGCCAGCTCCTGCCGGCCACTGATGTAGTCGTACACCGTATCCTCAGAGAGGACGCCGCGGATGAGGTCGTCGGGCAGCTCGCCTCTCTCGTCCGCCTCGTAGTCCTCCATCCAGTCCCCATCCATGTAGTACTCCTCGAGGATGCGAGAGTCCTCGAGTGTCTCATTCCACTGCTTGCAGGCGGCGGAGAGCCGGGCTGTTGCCTCCACGCAACGGTCGAGGCACTCCTCCATCTCCCGGATCCGCTCTACTCTTTCTCTTGTCTTCTTGTCCATTACGACTCTTTGCTTTAGTTGACCTTTTCCCTCTACCCACAAAGGTACACTAATGTGGGTGAACCGTGCGGAGGGAAAAAATCGGTACATTTGTGAAGCAAGAGCAGTTATGTCAAGTATGAGTACAACGATAAAGGTGGGTGACCACGTGCGCTTCCTCGATGCGACAGGAGGCGGCGAGGTGACCCGTATCAGTCGGGAGGGAGTGATCTATGTGCGGGATGAGTCGGGATTTGAGCTGCCGACCCGTGCGAGCGATGTGGTCCCGGTGACCGAGGGGAGCACGATTGCTCCTAAGCCGGTCGTCCCCGCATCGAGACAGGAGCCTATCGCCCCGGAGCCGGCTCCTGCACTGCCGGCAGAGAATCATCGGAAGCGGCCGACCGACAGCGACCACGACCGGATCAACGCCTACCTCTGCTTCCTTCCCGAGGATCCGGAGCAGCTGGGGACGTCGCCATTTGAGACCTATCTCGTCAATGACTCCAACTTTGACCTCCTCGTCCTCTACACTTCCGGTCGTGGGGCGCTGCAGGAGGTGCGCTACGAGGGGCTGGTACCCTTCGACAGTTCCGAGTTCCTCGAGAGCTTCCTCCCGTCGGAGGTCAATGATCGAGCCCACGTACAGCTGGCGCTGGTGCCGATGAAGCGAGGGACGCTCTACACTCCGCGCGAGCCGCTGGTGGTGGAGCTGAAGGTGGATGGGACAAAGTTCTTCCGCGAGGGCGCGTTTGTCTCCAATGACTTCTTCGACGACGGCGCGATCGTCTACCATGCAGTGAAGGACGATCAGCCTTACCGGCGGGGTAGGGTGGAAGGGGAGAAGCTGGCGGAGGCGATGATCGCGAAGAAGAAGCGTGCCGACGCCCCTCGTCCCCGCCCACAGGAGGAGCGACCGATCTCCAAGGAGGAACCGGTAGTGGTCGACCTCCACATCGACAACATCATCGAGACGACCGCCGGTATGTCGCCCAAGGATATCCTCGACTACCAGCTGGACTATGTGCGGCAGGTGATGGAGAAGTACCGCCAGCCAAAGCTCAAGGGCACGACCGTGATCCTGATCCATGGCAAGGGCGAGGGGGTGCTCCGTAAGGCGGTTCTCGACCTGATCTCAAGAGAGTACCCGCGCAGCTCCACGCAGGATGCCTCCTTTGCGGAGTATGGATTTGGAGCGACGCAGGTCAAGGTAAGATAAGCTCTCCTTTAATTCACGTACAGACAGAATACATATGGCACTTGAGATAGAGCGAAAGTTTCTTCTGCGTCCCGGTATGACGCTGCCCTCCTCAGATCATGTGGAGAATATCCGTCAGTGCTACCTCGTGTCGGACGATGCGATGGTGGTTAGGGTCCGCATTATCGATGAGGAGCGTGCGATCCTCGGGATCAAGATCGCACACGAGGAGACCCTCTCCGTCAGGACGGAGTATGAGTATGAGATCCCCATCGAGGAGGCGCTGGAGATGATGTCGGTGGCATCGACCACCCCCATCGTCAAGCAGCGGCATGTGATCGAGGTGGGAGAGCGGAAGTGGGAGGTGGACTTCTTTGAGGAGGAGAATGAGGGACTCATCGTCGCCGAGGTAGAGCTCCCCTCCCTGCAGACTTCGCTCCCTCTTCCGGAGTGGATCGGTCGCGAGGTGACCGATGATAAGCGGTATACTAATGGATCCCTTGCTCGCCACCCCTATGTGGAGTGGCAGGATGAGGTGACGGAAGGCTAATAGACTGTATATGAAGCGACTTACTCTTCTCTTCTCCCTCCTTCTCTCCCTGAGCCTCGTCGGCTGTCGGGAGCGGAGCGAGGTGGTGACGATTGACCTCTTTGCGACCGGCGACGTACATGGATCGCTCTTCCCGGAGAGCATACTCGAGGGTGCCGACACCGGTGGCGGTGTGGCTCGCGTGGCTACCGTCGTGCGCTCCTATCGTGAGCGTCCCGAGGCGAGACCGGTGCTGCTCCTCGATGCAGGGGATCTCCTGCAGGGGCAGCCGCTCACTTATTACTTCAATGTGGTCGACACCTTATCCCCTCATGCGGTGGCCGAGATGTACAACTACCTCGGCTACGATGCAATGACGGTCGGCAACCATGACATCGAGACTGGCCATAGCGTCTACGACCGCTTTGTGCGGGAGGCGGACTTCCCCATCCTAGGAGCCAACGTGGTGGACACCGCTACGGGCAAGCCCTACTTCAAGCCCTATGTGGTGGTGGAGAAAGGGGGAAAGAAGATCGCCATCCTCGGACTTACCATGCCGACCCTCACCGACAACCTCCCGCCCCATCTCTGGAGCGGGCTCGAGTTTAGAGACCAGGTGGAGACCGCCCGGGCCTACCTGCCTAAGATCCTGAGTCAGAAGCCGGATCTCCTGATCTGCCTCATGCACAGCGGTCCGGGGAAGAAGGAGGGGGATCCTCGTCCGATGGCTGCCAACGTTGGCTATGACCTCGCCAAGGCGATCCCGGAGGCGGATATCGTCCTCTGCGCTCACGACCATCGGGCAGCCCTCGACTCGATTCCTCGAGAGGCGGGCGGATGCACCTATATCCTCGATGCGGGAGCGGACGGACGGCTGCTCTCTCACTGCGAGATCTCTCTCGGGGTGAGCGGAAGTGGTAAGCCGGTCGTGCGGGTAGTGCCCGAGCTGATCGACCTCTCCGCATACGAGCCGGACGACGACTTTATGGAGCACTTCGCCCCCGCGGAGCAGCAGGTGCGTGACTTCGCAGCGCAGCCGGTGGGACAGCTTGCTGCCTCGATGGACTCCCGGAGTGTCTTCTTCCGTCCGGCACCCTTCACCGACCTGATACACCAGCTCCAGTTGGAGATATTCCCTGAGGCGGAGGTCTCCCTGACCGCCCCGCTGGTGGAGAACCTTGTCATCCCTGCCGGTCCGATCCGTATGGCGGACCTCTTCAACCTCTATAAGTACGAGAATTACGCCTACCTGATGCAACTCCGCGGGTCTGAGCTAAAGGCGCACCTCGAGGAGAGCTACGATCGGATCATCCGGACGATGAGCTCGCCCGAGGATCCGCTCTATCGGATCGATGAGTCGAAGAGAGGCGGACCTTATCTACCGCTGGAGGGTCCCTCCTTCAACTTCGACACCGCCGCCGGCATCAGTTACCTCGTCGATGTGACCCGTCCCTCCGGAGACCGTATCGAGATCACCGGGGTGGGGAAGGGGAGACCCTTCGATCCCGATGAGGAGTATCTGGTGGTGATGAGCTCGTACCGAGCTCAGGGCGGTGGAGGACTCCTCACGAGCGGTGCAGGTATCCCCAAGCAGGACCTCCCCGGTCGTGTGGTCCGCACCACCGATCGTGATCTGAGGTACTACCTGATCGACTTCTTCGAGCGACACAATCCCTATACTCCATGTGTCATCTCCTCCTGGACCTACGTCCCCGATGCTTGGGCGAGGGTGGCAGTCCCCCGAGACAGCGCATCGATATTTCGTGACTTTCCTCGTCCCTAACTATGATTGATATGGTACACACGCACACCTACGGGGTGCTGATGGCCGGTGGTGTCGGATCGCGCTTCTGGCCGATGAGCCGTCGCGAGCAGCCCAAGCAATTCCTCGACATCCTCGATGAGGGGCGCACGATGATCCGCTCCACAGCCTTCCGCTTGGAGGCAGTCGCACCGGCGAGCCACTTCTACGTGGTGACCGGACAGCTCTACCAGGACGAGGTGCTGCGGCAGCTGCCCTACCTCCATCCCTCGCAGGTGCTGACGGAGCCAGTGGGGCGCAATACCGCCCCCTGCATCGCCTATGCCGCCTACCGGATCTACGCCGAGGATCCCGAGGCGATCATGGTGGTCTGTCCGTCGGATCACCACATCGATGACGCAGTCTCCTACCAGAGGGTACTGCATCAGGCGATCACTTACGTGGCGGAGCACGACGTCCTCATGACGATCGGTATCGAGCCTACCTATCCCGCGACCGGCTACGGCTACATCAAGCTCGCCGGTGAGCCCGATCAGAAGGGGGTCTATCGCGTGGCGCGGTTTAAGGAAAAGCCCGATTTGGAGGAGGCTGAGCGACTGCTCGCCCGAGGCAATCACCTCTGGAATGCGGGGATCTTCGTCTGGAAGGCAATCGACATCATCAATGCACTGGAGAAGTACCTCCCCGACGTGGCAGTCCACTTCGCCGAGATAGAGACCTATGGCGAGCCCGGCGAGGCAGAGGATGCCGCCGACGCCTACCGCAGCTGTCCCTCGATCTCGATCGACTACGGCGTGCTGGAGCAGGCAGATAATGTCGTCGTCCTCCCCGGCAGCTTCGGCTGGGACGACATCGGTACCTGGTCCGGTCTCGAGCGGTATATGAGTGAGCACAAGGGTGAGCGCAGTGAGCCACAGACCCTCTTCCTCGACGATAGCGAGGGAACTTTCGTCCGTGAGACCACGCCGCGGAAGAAGGTGGTGGTCAATGGTCTGGAGGACTTCCTTATCGTCGATACGCCCGACCTGCTCTTCATCGCTCCCAAGGGCGATGAGGCGCGGCTGACTGAGCTGCTGCGGAAGTACCCCAAGGAGACCGGCATCGAGTGACCCCTCCCCCGAGTACAGGGGTGACGCATTTGAGAGCCAGCGTGACTGCATCCGCAAGGATACCCGTTCCCTAGGCATCGGTCGAAACATGAAGTTACAAGGACCGATGTATGAGAATTAATCCCCGATCCTGCCCCCATACGGGTGGCGGCGCATCTAAGAGATAGGCTCTGCGACCCGCAAGGGGTCGAGGTCAGGACGTCGATCTCCCACAGGTCATCGCCGCTGTCGCGGCTCGACCTGTGGCTAGGAAGCGGGGATCCCTGACGGGATCCGGCACCCGTCGGGAAGGTGTGGACACGGGGGCGGTGGCAGGCACCCCTTGTGGGTGCTCGTTTCCTAGCCACGAGGTCGAGGGGCGTAGCCCCGACGACCCGTGGATCAGGCATCGCAAGCGATCGCGACCCCGCTAGGGCGTCGCACTCCCTGATAAGTGGACACCCTAGCGGGGTTGTATATCTTTCTTGGCATCCTCTCCCGCGGTCTTCGGTGGTTCGTGCCTCGACACGCGGACTAAAAAACGATGATCCCTACGGGGCTCTGCCCCTGCGGGATCGGCAGTCGAGTGCATTAGGAGAGGAATCTCGCGCTGCGGATCTCCTCTGCATAGATGTAAAGCTCAAATGCGTCACACCTGGTGGCAGACCCTTTTCGTAAAGCTGATCTTTTGAAAAGAGCTGAAAAATTGGTATCTTTGGTGTAGCTCGTAAAGAATAGCAGATTTTATGAATAAAAAGAAGATACTGTACATCGCTCAGGAGATCTCCCCCTATGTGGAGGAGAATGTGAGCGATCAGTCCAAAGTCCTCCCTCTGGGTATGCTTGCCCGTGGGCACGATATCCGCACCTTTATGCCCAATTATGGCACCATCAACGAGCGGCGTAATCAGCTCCACGAGGTGATCCGTCTCTCGGATGTCAATCTCACAGTCAATGACAAGGTCCACCAGCTGGTGGTCAAGGTGGCCTCCCTCCTCCCGCAGAGGATGCAGGTCTACTTCATCGACAATGACGACTTCTTCTCCCGCAAGGGGACGGTGACCGATAAGGAGGGAAACTTCTACGAGGACAATTGTGAGCGGTCTGCATTCTTTATCCGCGGTGTCTTCGAGACGGTGAAGAAGCTCCGCTGGGTGCCGGACATTATCCACTGCCAGGGCTGGTTCTCCGGTCTGGCACCGCTCTATCTGAGCACGCTCTACAAGGATGACCCAGCACTATCGGGAGCCAAGGTGGTCTTCTCTATCTACGACATGACGCCGGAGACCCCCTTCGGTCAGGATCTGACCCAGGTGCTGGGGTACGACGAGATCAAGCATGAGCTTCTGGATGGGTCTGCACTGAAGCGTGATGACCTCTATAAGCTGATACTCAGCTACGTCGATGGACTCCTTTTCGCTACCTCGGATGTGAGCGACGAGACGCGCGAGTCGGCTGCCAAGCTCGACCTGCCGGTGATGGACTATGATAATACGGAGGAGGCTATCGAGGCGGTGGATGCCTTCTACGACCAGTTGCTCGGTAAAAAATGAGTTAAGGTGACCTCCGCCGACCTCTCTTTGATATAAAATTGTCACCTTTGCAGGAGCAAGATAGGGATCACTCCGGTCTCGCTTGTCTCCAGACTCACCATACGCCATCACTCATGATCAAGATGACTCATAAGCTTAGTCTGCCTCTCGCCTCCCTCCTCGTGGGGCTCTGTCTCTTCCTCGTCTCCTGCGAGGATCGGTCGAGCTCACTCGGAGTCGGTATGATGCCCGACTATACCCGATATAAGTCCTTCGACAGCTCCTTTGACCTCACCTATCGCACCATCTCTGCTGATGTGGGGGGCTCAAAGATCTCGGACGCCGGCACGCAATACAATCGGATGTATGTCAGCTCCAACTACGGCTACATTGGACGGATCCCCAGTCAGGAGTTTGGCGGTATAGAGACCGAGTACCTGACGCAGATGTACTGCCCGGAGGGCTTCCTCTTCCGTGATCAGCCGGTGGACAATCGCATCGACTCCGCCTTCCTCACCCTCTACTACGACGGCTACTCCGGCTATGGGAAGGATCTGGTCGAAGTGACGGCATACGCACTCGAAAAGCCGCTCCCCGGCGGGAGCAAGTACTCGCTGGAGAGCATCTCCGACTACTACACCCGCGGTGTGAGCAAGGAGCTGGGCCGTGTCTCCTATATGGCAGTCACCGGTACGCCGCACGAGGGCAAGGGGACCTGGATCCGCATCCCGATCGATCGGGAGATCGGGCAGGACTTCTACGACAAGTCTGCCGCCGGGAGTGAGGTGTTCAAGAGCCAGGCGGCCTTTGACCGCTACTTCCCCGGGGTCTACTTCCGCATCTCTGCCGGGACCGGTAGCGTCATCCGTGTGGTACGGACGGCGCTCACCTTCTGCTACCGCACGGAGCAGATGCTCAGGCGCCCCTCCACCGGCAAGGTCGACTCTCTCGCCTATGTCCCGACGATACAGGAGCTCTCCCACACCAACGAGGTGCCACAGCTCTCCCGCTTTGCCAATGCAGGGCTGAGCAATCTGATCGGCTCCGGTACCGACTACGCCTATGTCAAGTCTCCGGCAGGCGTGCTGGCAGAGATCACCATCCCCACGCGTGAGATCAAGAAAAAGCTGGACGAAGCTCCCAAGGGCTCTGTCCGTGTCCTCGCCTCGGCGCCCTTCGTCATCTCGGGAGAGAATCGTGAGCTCTCCGAGTATCAGCTGGTTTACCCGACCAGTCTCGTGCTGATGCCGCGAGACTCTGTGGCGGGATTCTTCGAGCATGAGCTGACCGACACCGACTCGCCCTACACCACTTATGTGAGTCGTCAGGCGATACAGGGCTCGTCGACCTACTCCTTCGGCAATATCTCGGCGCTGATCAGTAAGCACATCGAGAAGAAGCCGGATGAGGACCTCCGTGTCGTGGTCGTCCCGGTGCAGTATGTCGCCGCTCAGCAGCAGCAGAGTGGGGCGGTGTCGCCCTCCTCGGTGACCAATCTGGTCCTCCCATCCACGCTGAAGATCAAGATGGATGGTAAGAATAATAAGCTCCGCGTCTATATCAACGAACGCAAGGAGGGGTCGCCCTTCTGATGCGCTTCGCACGTTAATACCTTAGGGAGACTCCTCGATCCGGTGCGTTGGGGGAGTCTCCTTTTTTTACTCTATCTTGTGATGAGAAAGTCCTACATCCTCCTCCTTCTGCTCCTCCTTGCCGCTTCCTCCGGGACGCTTCACGCCCAGTCCACGCTGACGGAGCGGTCGCAGTCGGTGGTCCTGGTGAAGAATATGGTGGACCTCATCCCCCTCACCCTCGGACCGACCGAGAGGATCTCCCTGCTGAGTGACGATGTGAGGGCGAGTGAACCACTGGAGCGCCGCCTCGGCTACTACCTAGCGGCGGATCGCCTCACCGTCAGATCAATGGCAAAGGTACCCTCACTCTCGGCGGATGAGCTACTGATCGTGGCGATCCATCACGGAGATCGTCCCCTGCCTGAGGGGGTGGACTCGCTCCTAAGTAAGCAGAGGAGTGTCCTGCTCTTTATGGATCGTCCCTCCGACGATCACTATACCGACGCCGTCATAGCGGCAGATGCGATAGCCCTCTCGTATAAGGGCGAGTCGGGGATGACGGCGCTGGCGGATGCGCTGATGGGTGGGATCCCCTTCGGAGGGACGCTGCTGGATGACAGGGCGACCCTTTTCCCCAACGGCGCCGGTCTCACCACCTCTAAGACCCGCCTCGCCCCCGCTCTACCGGAGGATGTGGATCTGGATGGGCGTATCCTCTCGCGGATCGACCGCATAGCCGAGGAGGGACTTAGGTCGGGTGCCTATCCCGGCTGCCAGGTGCTGGTCGCCAAGGACGGGTATGTGGTCTACAGTAAGGCATTTGGTCACAAGGACGCAAGGCGAAGGGAGCGAAATAGTACCGAGACGCTCTACGACCTCGCCTCGATGACGAAAGCGATCGCCACCGTGCCGCTGGTAATGATGGCGGATGACGAGCGCAGGTTGCGGCTCGGCGACCGGATCGATAAGCATATCGACTACCTCCGCTGGAGCAATAAGGGCGACGTGAGGATCTCACAGCTCCTGCAGCACAGCGGAGGTATGCCGGCGGTGATCCGTTTCTACCAGGAGATGATTGATGAGAGCAGTTACGAGCCACCGCTGATCGCCTTTCGCCGAACTGCCGGCTATCCGACGCAGATGGATCGAAATGCTTGGGCAAGGTCGGGATTTCGGTACAAGACCTCGATGGTCAGCCGCGATTCGACGGCGGTCTACTCGCAGCGCTTCTGCAAGGGACTCTACCTCTCCCCCGAGGTGCGGGAGATGATGCGCCGAGAGATGAAGGAGTGCAATCGCCGCACGGGGGGCTACCGCTACAGCGACATCGACTTCCTCCTCCTGCAGGAGGTGCTGGAGCGCTCCTACAGACAGGGACTGGACACGCTCTTCAGCGAACGGGTAGCCGCACCGCTCGGTCTCACCAAGCTCTGCTACAGACCGCTGCGGTACTTTGATCCCAAGGAGATTGCCGAGGGGCAGCGGGATAACTTCCTCCGCCACCAGACGCTGCGAGGCGACGTGGATGATGAGGCGGCAGCCATGCTGGGCGGCGTGAGCGGCAATGCGGGACTCTTCGGCAATGCCGAGAGCTGCGCCGTGGTCTGTCAGATGCTCCTCGATGGTGGGCGGTACGGCGGACAGACACTCATCGATGCGGAGACGATCCGTCACTATACGGAGTACCGCCACCGCCCCTCGCCCTATGCGCTCGGCTTCGACCGGCAGCGGGGCGGCGGACGAGGGAATACCTGCGAGGAGGCACCGATGAGTACCTATGGCCATACAGGATTTACCGGCACCTGCTTCTGGATCGACCCCACCAATCAGATCGTCTACATCTTCCTCAGCAATAGGGTCGCTCCTCAGCGCTGGAATCGCAAGCTCTCCTCCCTCAACATCCGCACCCGCATCCAGTCCGTCATCTACGATGCCCTCCCCTGAGGTCTCTTCTGGAGTCGTACGAGTCGGACCAGATGGATGAGAGGTTATGTCGTATCCCGACCCCGGCATTTCTCGGCTGAGGTGGGAGAGGATCTCAGGATTTGTCGGTATCTTTAGCAGCACAAGCAGACAGCTACACCCTATACCTATGACAGAGACAGATCAGAGAGCCATGCTTTAGGCGACCATCCGGAGGATTACCGACAATGTGTGCGCTGACGTCTACGTTTTGGAGGGAACGGCACTTCCCTTGGCACCCTTATCCATTCACTGAAGCACTAATACAATGAAGCAAGAAGGACAAGTCATTATCTATGTCAATGAAGAAGGCGACACTCGTCTCAATGTTTTACTCGAGGATGAGACTGTTTGGCTTTCACAAGCACAGATCTGTGAGCTCTACCAGACAAGTAAGTCTAATGTTAGTGAGCACATAAAGAACATATTTGTGGAGGGGGAGCTGGATGAGAATTCAGTTGTTCGGAAAAACCGAACAACTGCATCTGACGGGAAGACATACCAAGTGAAGTACTACAACTTAGACATGATTATCTCACTTGGATATAGGATCAAGTCCATCATTGCCACGAGGTTCAGACAGTGGGCCACAGCTCGCCTCAAGGAGTATATGATCAAGGGATTTACCCTTGATGATGAGAGACTAAAGAATGGAGGAGGTGGCGCCTACTGGAAAGAACTCCTAGACAGGATACGAGATATTCGATCTAGTGAAAAGGTAATGTATAGGCAGGTCTTGGATTTATATGCCACTGCTATCGACTACGACCCTAAGAGCCCTCTATCAATTACTTTTTTCAAGATGGTGCAAAACAAATTGCACTATGCCACGCATGGGCAAACAGCAGCAGAGGTGATATTTAATAGAGTGGACTCAGGGAAGGTCTTTGTGGGACTGACGACATTCAAAGGCTCATGGCCAACGCTTGCTGATGCTAAGATCGCGAAGAACTACCTTACGAGTGATGAACTAAAGATCCTAAACAATTTAGTATCCGGATACTTTGACCTTGCAGAGCTTCAAGCGATGCGAAGGAAACCGATGTATATGGAGGACTATATCAGACAGCTTGATAACATACTCTCATCTACTGGTGAGCAGGTATTAACGCATGCGGGCACTATCTCACATCAGCAAGCCATGACAAAAGCAGAGAAAGAGTATAAAAAGTGGCAGCAAAACACGCTGTCTCCCGCTGAAAAGGATTACCTTCAGGCTCTCAAGGAGCTGAGAGATGAAGCCAAGGAACTCAAGCCCCAAAGTGAATAGCCTATATGCAAAACCCTAGCTCCGGGGTCGAGGGGTAGGGGGACTTTAGAGGGCGCGACACCCTAGCGGAGTCGCTGGGTAACGCTGACCCATCGTAACCCGGAGTCTTCGGGGCTGCGCCCCTCGACATCCGGGCTATTTATGCTAACCACCAAACTTTTTGGGTAGAAATTTTATGCAGTCTGATATTGACGAGCTATTTTGAGGTGGTGATCGGGATCATATAGGGTGTCGTTCTTCACCATAGCCCATATTATAGTGATCAGCTTATTCTTGATGTTATTGATAATGACGAGCTTCGGCTTGCCCTTTTTGCGCAGCCTTTCCCTGTAGAGGGCGATCTCAGGATTCCAATTCATGGCTGAGACGGCGACCATATACAGAAGTCCCGAGTAGTAGGAGTCAGCCTGCCTGCTCCTATGGGAGCCGTTTTGTATGGACGTGCCGGACTCGCTTCTGAAGGGGGCTATCCCGAGGAAACAGGCTAGAGACCTCTTGGAGCTGAATG
>NZ_CAKRLH010000010.1 GCF_934359325.1 uncultured Porphyromonas sp. | reverse complement strand
GCCCGGTCCATCCGGACCAGGTCGGAGACGAGGATCCCCCCTTTCTTGAAGTCATACCCCGGTCGCCAGATCGAGTCCAGCAACTGCCGCACCACCGGCACCAGCTGCGAGAAGTCGCTCGTCGGCATCGTGAAGGAGCTCTGCACATAAGGATTGTACTGCGGGATGTCGAAGCGAAAGCGATTGGTCCGGAGATAGATCGCAAGATTGAGCGTACCGAGGTGCTGCTGATCCAGCTCGCCACAGACGATGTCGAGGAACTCGAGGAGGATCATCTCCAGCTGCTTCTTGTCCGAGACGGAGTTGCCGAAGGAGCGGGAGCGGCCGATACTCTTCGTCGGCGTCTCCTCATCGAAGGGGATCCTCGGCATCCCGCGCAGCTCATAGTAAGTGTCTAGCCCGACGATGGTGAAATTATGTCGCACCCACTCCGGTGTCCGCTGGACGAAGTCGTAGGCGGTCTCGATGTGGAAGCTCTCCATCCTGAGGAGATTTCGTCTGCCGACGCCCCAGACATCACCGATCGGTGTCCCCTGGAGTGCCCGGACGATGTCCCGCCGGCGGTCGAGGGTGTAGACACCACCGGTCTCGGGGTGCTTTTTGGCGTAGTGGCTGGCGATCTTGGCGAGGGTCTTCGTGGGGGCGACGCCGACGCCGGTGGGGATGCCGACGCCCCTGAGGACAGCTCGCCGGATCTCCCGCGCCAGTCGGTCGTACTCCTCATTGGGGGCAAAGTGGACGAAGCACTCGTCTATGGAGTAGACCTCCTGCTCCGGCACGATCGACCGCACCACGCTCATCACGCGGCGAGAGAGATTTCCGTAAAGAATATAATTGCTGGAACAGACGCCGATGTCCTCCAGCTCCACCAGGTCGCGGATCTTGAAGAGTGGTATACCCATCGGGATGCCGAGCGCCTTCGCCTCATTGGACCGGCTGACGACGCAGCCGTCGTTATTGGAGAGACAGACGACGGGTCGGTCGCACAGCTCGGGTCGGAAGACCCGCTCGCAACTGACATAGAAGTTGTTGCAGTCGATCAGACCGTACACGGCTCAGATCCGTCTCGGTCGGTGGATGACGTAGGTGACCACGCCCCAGAGGATGAAGTCGTCCTCCGGGTCGACCCGCATGCGGGGGTAGGCGCTATTGGCAGAGACGAGGTAGACCTCGCTGCCGTGACGCTCGACAAACTTGATATTGAATTCGCCATTCACGCAGCAGACCACCACATCATCATTGTGTACCTCGAGGGCGCGATCAACGACCACGATATCTCCCTCGTAGATATTGGCCCCGACCATCGAGTCGCCTACGATGCGGGCGAGGAAGGTGGTCGCCGGGTGGCGGATCAGCTCCCTATTCAGGTCGATCGACTCCAGCCGGTCGTCCTGTGCGGGCGAGGGGAAGCCGGCGAAGATCCCCTCCTCGGCAAAGGGAAGTGTAACCCCCTCCCCCATCTCCACCTCGTAAAACTGCAGTGACTGGCTTCTCTTCTTCTCTTCCATAGATAGGACAAAGGTAATCATATTCTCGGGGTCGAAGGGGTCCCTCAGCCAAGGCGACCGGGCTGACGCATCTGAGCTTTATAGGTGGCTTCCACACCACACACGTCAGACCGTCTGCACACGATCATCACGCAGAATATCGGAAGAAGCGTCTCCCCCCTCCGATCCGGGAGACACCCCCCTGCGAAGGAGACGTTAACTCTCTGTGTTGGGAGAAATAATTATTAACTTTGCGTATAAGAGGATAGCTACCTCTCAGTGGACCATATGTAGATCCCGTATGAGTCGTTACCACAGTCTCTGCCGGATACTCTGCATACGAAACGGAGTTTTACCTTTTACAACTTTATAATGAAGAATCTACTATCACTCCAAAGCAGGCATTTTCTTCTGCTGCTCATGTGCTTGGTGTTTGCTCTTCCGCTGTCGGCGCAGAGCAAGCTCACAGTGAAGGGCCATGTAGTGGACGAACAGAATGAGCCCATCATCAGCGCCACGGTGGTCGTCATCGGTCAGGCCAATATGGGAGCAATGACTGACATTGATGGAAACTTCCAGATAGCCGACGTCCCCTCCGACGCGACGCTACGTTTCTCTTACGTGGGGTACAAGACCCTTGAGATTCCTCTGAATGGACGCACCTCCCTGACGGTAGTCCTCAAGGAGGATAGCGAGCTCCTCGATGAGGTTGTCGTCACCGCTCTCGGCATCAAGCGTCAGACCAAGGCTCTCGCCTACAATGTCCAAGAGATCAAGGGCGATCAGCTCAGCTCCCGTAAGGACCCCAACTTTGTCAACTCTCTCAACGGCAAGATCGCCGGTGTCACCATCAATACCAGCTCCGCCGGTATGGGTAGTGCCGCAAGGGTGGTCATGAGAGGTACCAAGTCTATCCAGGGCAATAACAACGCCCTCTACGTGATCGATGGTGTGCCGATCTACTCCCTGACTCAGGAGCAGGGCTCAGGTCGCTTCTCCTCCTCCGGCTCTACGGAGAGCGCCGCGGACATCAATCCTGACGATATCGCCTCGATCTCTGTCCTCACCGGTGCCTCAGCAGCCGCCCTCTATGGATCGGCAGCGGCCAATGGTGCCATCCTCATCACCACGAAGAAGGGTCAGGCGGGAGCACCCAAGGTCTCCTACGCCATGAATATGGACTTCGGTCGACCGATGGTCCTGCCGGAGTTTCAGAATCGCTACGGCAGTCAGGGCAACCTCCTCTCCTGGGGCTCGCTGATCCCGGAGGGTGACCCGAGATGGGATGTGGATGACTTCTTCCGCACGGCATCCAATATGACGCACTCCATCTCCGTCTCCGGAGGTACGGAGCGCAACCAGACCTACGTCTCCGGCAGTGTGACAACGACGAAAGGTCTCGTGCCTAATAACAGCTACAATAGATACAACCTCTCGGCACGCAATAACACCTCCTTCCTCGAGGATCGCCTGAATATCGGCACCTCAGCGGGCCTTATATTCGAGGACCATATGAACCTCATCAACCAGGGTGAGTATATGAACCCCCTCGTGGCGGCTTACCTCATGCCGAGGAGTGAGAGCCTGGAGTCGGTCAAGAACTTTGAGAAAGCCGACCCCAGCCGCAACATTTATGTCCAAAACTGGGCATACGGCAACGGAGACTATACCCTCCAAAATCCCTACTGGATTGCGTACAGAAACCTCCGCGGCACCAAGCGCGAGCGCTACATCCTGGGGCTGAATGCCAAGTACGACATCATGAAGTGGTCCGAGTCGGACTTCTGGAACGTCGCCGGCCGTGTCCGGTGGGATCGTACGCTCGTCAAGTCTACGGACAAGCGCTATGCAACGACCGAGAAGACCCATGACGTCAGCAAGAATGGCTACTATGGTGAGCTGAAGGGAAGCGAGAGCCAGACCTACGCCGACCTCCTTACGACGGTAAATAAGGGATTTGAGCTGCAGAATGACTGGCTGCTCAATGTCAATGCCACCCTCGGTGCCTCCATCCAGGACACCCGCTACGACGACACCACCTATGGCGGTCCGCTGCGAGAGGACGGCATCCCCAACGTCTTCAATATCTTCAATATCGATCAGGGTGCCCAGAAGACCAAGCCGATCCCTCACGGATGGATCGAGCAGACGCAGAGTATCTTTGGGAGCGTGGAGCTGGGACTTAATTCCTACCTCTACCTGACCCTTACGGGACGTAATGACTGGGCATCACAGCTCGCCAATTCGCCCCAGAAGTCATTCTTCTACCCCTCCGTGGGTCTCTCCGGCGTCATTACCGAGATGCTTGATGAGGAGACCTACCAGAGGATCCGTCCGGTGCTCAATTACTTCAAGGTGCGCCTCGCATACAGCTCGGTCGCCTCTCCATTCCAGCGCGGTCTGACGACTCCGGTCTACCTCCCCGATGAGGACAGCAAGAAGTACAAGACCCAGACCTACTTCCCCATCGGTCAGCTCTATCCGGAGCGTACCAACTCATACGAGGTCGGTATCTCCTCTCGCTGGCTTAATGGCCTCATCACCCTCGACGGGAGCTACTACCTGACTGACACCAACAATCAGACCCTTCGCGTCGCCGCATCTCCCTCCTCCGGCTACGATGCCGTCTACATCCAGACCGGTAGCGTCCGCAACCAGGGTGTGGAGCTTGCCCTGGGACTTCACTTGGGCAAGGATGAGGGCTTCCGCTACGACGGCAACTTCACCTACGGATACAATCACAATAAGATCGTGGAGCTGGCCGATAACTACTACAACCCCCTCACGCAGGAACAGGAGTCACAACCCTTCCTCGACATGAATAGCATGGGCTCGATGCACTATATCCTCAAGAAGGGCGGCTCACTTGGTGACATCTACACCACACAGGACTTTACACGAGACGCTAAGGGTCGGGTGCTGATCAATAAGAATGGCTCCCTGAGTGTCTCCAACTTCAAGGACGACCAGATGGTCAAGCTCGGCAGTGTGCTCCCGAGTCACAACCTCGGCTGGACCAACGAGCTATCCTACAGGGGACTGAGCTTGGGCTTTGCCCTTACCGGCCGTGTCGGCGGCGTGGTCGTATCCATGACTCAGGCAGCGCTCGACCACTATGGCGTCTCTGAGGCGACTGCCGCAGCCAGGGATCTCGGCTATGTGCCGGTCGATGGCAGACCTGTCGATCCTCAGAGCTACTTCATCGCTCGGGGTATGAATCGCCTGGCACAGTACTACGTCTACGATGCCACCAACTTCCGTCTGCAGGACCTCCACATCTCCTACAGATACAAGTTCCCCGCATCCATTTTCATCTCCGATGCCACACTGTCTCTCTATGGGAGGAACCTGTGCTTCATCTACAATAAAGCTCCCTTCGATCCCGAGTCTGTCTCCTCGACGGCTAATTACAACCAAGGCATGGACTACTTTATGTTGCCGTCTCAGAGGACTCTCGGATTTAGTCTAAGTCTCAATTTCTAAGTCACACACTTGAGCTCTTATGAAAAAGATAAATCTCACCCTCACCGCTTTTTTGGGCTTCACGCTCCTCGTAAGCGCCTGCACGAAAAAGTTTGAGGACTACAATAAAGATCTCTCAGGCATCACGGAGGCAGAGATGTCCCGTATCCCCACCGGAGGTGCAGAGCTGTACCAGCTCATCAGGTGGGTCATCCCCAATCAGGAAAACGGCTACCAGATGGACTACGACCTCCCGGGCGTCCTCTCCGGCTTTGTCGGTTCGCCCAATTTCACCTCCGACTTTGCCCGGTATGCCCCAAGGCAGGGCTGGAATGACTACCCCTTTGACGACACCTTCGGGGGACACCTCTACACAGAGTACAATGTCCTGAAGCGGAAGAGCGAAGGCGATATGACCAAGCCCTACTTTGCGCTCGGCACCCTTCTCCGCATCGCCATAGTCCACCGCGTGGCGGACTGCTACGGACCGGTACCCTACTCCAAGGTCACCGGAGTGGATCTCCGCGTCCCCTACGATACTGAGGAGGAGCTCTATACCGCTATGCTTGCGGATCTCAAGACTGCCGTAGAGGCGCTCGATGAGACTCCCGCGGGGGATCTCTCGTACAAGGACTACGACAATGTCTACGGCGGCGATATGCATAAGTGGGCCACCTATGGTCGCTCCCTGATGCTGCGCATGGCGATCCGCATCTCCGGCGTGGCCCCCTCCATGGCCAAGGAGTATGCAGAGTATGCGGTGCAGAAGGGCGTCATCGAGAGCAATGACCTTACGGCTGCCCTGCCATCGATCGACAACCCGGCTGTCAAGATGAATGACTGGAACGACTCGCGCGTAGGGGCTGATATCGTGGAGTATATGCTTGCCTTTGGTGATCCGCGCGCCTCCGCCTACTTCACCGCCGTACGTGATGAGGAGCCCTTCGGTCTCCACGTGCCGCCCGTTAAGGATGGCTTTAAGGGCGATCCTAAGCAGGATGAGTACTCTCGCGTGAATGTTGCGAAGGACTCTCCCATCTACCTGATCACTGCCGCCGAGGTCTCTTTCCTCAGAGCTGAGGGTAAGCTGCTCGGCTGGAGCGTCGGCGACAAGAGCGCTCGCGAATACTATGAGGAGGGGATCCGCCTCTCCTGCGAGCAATGGGGCGTAGAGGTAGGCGACTATCTCTCCAGTGTGGAGACCAGAGGAGGCTTCCAAGACCCCGTCTTCCCCTCTGCAGATGTCCCCTCATTCTCGTCCGATATCACGGTATCCTGGGATGCTGCTGCCGGTGACAAGGAGAGAGAGCTGGCTCAGATCATCACCCAGAAGTGGATCGCGCTCTTCCCCTACAACACCATCGAGGCATGGTCCGAGTGGCGCCGCACCGGGTATCCCAATCTCCTCACCGCTACCATCAACGAGAGCAAGGACTG
This sequence comes from uncultured Porphyromonas sp., assembly GCF_934359325.1. GTDB lineage: Bacteria > Bacteroidota > Bacteroidia > Bacteroidales > Porphyromonadaceae > Porphyromonas_A. The sequence continues at coordinate 15,236 of NZ_CAKRLH010000010.1, read as the reverse complement.
TCAGGACATCGTGCGCAGAGCCGATGGCAAGGACTATGGTGGCATGAGACGCTTCGCTTTCTCCAATAAAGAGAAGGTCAATAACCTGGAGAATGTGAATGCCATCCTCCCCTCTCTGAATGGCCCGGATACACACGCCACCGATCTCTGGTGGGCACTCAAGAAGTAATCCCTCCTATATCAAGATAGTATTGTATGAATAAGAATAGATATTTCATCGCACTCCTGCTGCCTCTGCTGGCCCTCGGCAGCTGTGCGGACTGGACCATGCAGGAGCCTCTCCCCGTGGAGGCTCCCGTACTCCGTCCGGCAGACAAGGTCGTCAGGGAGTATAAGGCTGATATTTTCTCTCGCCCCATCGTCATCGGGATGATGCACGACTGGTGCAAGCAACCACTCCACTGGCTGTCGGAGACCCCGGACAGCCTTGACGTGGTGATCCTCAAAGGGGTGACGGAGGAGCTCACCTCCACTCAGAGCTACGACCTCGCAAGCGCCCAGAGTACCAAGCACACCAGGGTACTCCTCGGCATGGACCTCAGCCAGTACGATGTCAGTGGCTCTAAAGAGCTCGACCGACAGCTCAGTAAGGAGCGAATGACCCTAAATGCCAAGTGGGCTGCCGCCGGGACCGAGGTGACACCCGAGGAGAGGGAGAAGGAGCTATCCGCCATGACCGAGAGAGTGACCAAGGAGCTGCATGACAAGTGGATCCAGTCTGCTCAGCAGGAGATCGTCAGAGGTCTCGGGCTGCTCTCCAAGGCGCCCTTCGACGGCTACTCGGTCAAGCTCCCCGTGGACTTTGCGCTCTTTGACAAGGCCGAGATCACCGATATCCTCTCTGACCTCCACAAGCGTGCCTCCTCGCAGAGGACTGACTACCTCATCGCCGTCGAGAGCCCCTATGCTGAGGCTGCCTCCTTTGTCGAGAAAGCGACCTGGGTGCTCTACAGCTGCACTGCTGTCGACCCCACCCTTGCACACTTCACCGAGCAGGCATCATTGTGGGCAAGTAGTCGCTTTATCCCCACCATCGATCTCTCGGATAAGAAAAATGCCATCGGCTACCCCGACAGCCCCATCTTCTCCGCCGACAGGATCTCAAGGGATAGGGAGCTTATCCACTGGACGTCTGCCAATAAGGCCGGAGTCGCCTTCGATCACATCGAGATGGATGCCGGCAATAAGTCCGGCACGGAGGGCTTTGCTCTCCTCAGGGATCTGATCAATGCCAATAGTCTAACGAAGTAAACCGAATGCCATGAAACAGATAACTCTGAACTCACTTCTCCTCTTTGCCCTCCTGGCACTCGGCTTGGTGGCATGCGACAGCAAGAGTGACCTCGAGCCCGGCTCCCTCACCGGCGACACCGCTGCGGTGCTCAATCTGGTGAAGGGCGACGGCAAGATGGGTCAGTCCTCCCCCTACAGGATCACCAACTTCGTGATTAGCGACCCGGAGATCACATCACAGGACGTGACGATGAATGTGCAGCTCTTCAGGCCCGCAGAGGAGACCCGCAAGGTGACCCTCGCTGTGGATAAAGAGGCTGCCGACCGCTATCAGCACCTACAGGGTCAGGCGTACAAGCTCCTCGATCCCTCCATGATTGCTCTCCCGGAGCAGGTCGTGGTGAAGAAGGGAGCAACCTACTCCGACAACTTCACGATCAAGGTAAGTGTCCCTGAGACCTTAGAGCCCAATACCAAGTATCTCTTCGCCATCGCACTGACCGAAGTCGAGTGCAGCACGGTGATAAGCCCGATACACAGCATCGCTCTCTTTACCGTAGAGCGCTTCGTCGAGTCCGATGACATCCTTAAGTCCGTTCGCCTCACCCGTGACCTCTACTTCACCCTGGCACAGCCCTTCGGCAACAAGGGGGACGAGGCCATGACCTTGGAGACGCTGATCAACGTGGAGAAGTTCCGCACCCCGGAGGATCCCGGAGAGGCAAGCATCTCCACCCTGATGGGCGTCGAGGGAGGCACGCTCATGAGATTTGGCGACAGCGGTGTCCCCGGCAATCAGTTGCAGGCCAATGGCACAAGGGTCGACTTCACCTTTGAGACCGGCAAGTGGTACCACATCGCCATGACCTGCGCCGATGGGATCACCAAGGTGTACATCAACGGTGACCTCAAGGCGACATTCCCCAAGGGAGGCTCACTATCTGGTGGCGATCCCTTCCTGATCGGTCGGAGCTACAGCGGCGGGCGCGGCATCCAGGCCCGACTCTCCGAGACCCGGGTATGGTCAGTGGCCAGGAGCGCTGAGGAGATCAAGGATAATATGTACAAGGTGGACGCCAAGTCCGACGGACTACTCGCCTACTGGCATATGATCACAGCTGACGGCTCCGTCGTCTCCGATGCCACCGGCAACAACTACGACCTCCTGCAGAAGGGCCAAGCCGCCAAGAGTGGCGATCAGCCCGTGGAGATCTACGAGGAGTCCTCGCCCATCACTATTGAGTAAGAGAAACTGTACGATGATTATTTCGATGAAAAGAAGATATACTGTCTCAGGGCTGGTGGCTCTTGCGATGCTGACGGCATCGTTGCTGACCGGGTGTAGTCAGCAGGAGCCCATCCTGCTCCCTGCTCCCACGCAGTCAGCCACCACTCCCGCCCTCAAGCCCTACTCGATCTCCTCTCAGGACGGAGATGAGCAATTCACGAGTGTCTACCACTCCAGGACGGTGGACCTGAGGGTCGCCCTCCCCTATGAGGGCTGCACGGTGCAGCTGCTTCCTACGACAGACGAGGAGGTCGGCGCGATCACCGATAAGCTGGAGCACTTCACGCACTTGGGTGCCTTCTCTCTCCTGCCGGAGGAGTGTCGCACCACCGAGTGGGTCGATGATGCCGAGGATCCTCTCATCAAGCACCTCAAGGTAGCCCTCACCGGCATTGAGGATCTCGACTATGGCTACTACGTGCTGCCGATCAAGGTACAGGCGGCAGAGTACACCATGAGCCACTACATACTGGTCAATCGCCTCGGCGATGTGGTCCCGCTGGGCGAGGCGACCAAGAGACTCCCCCCGGATCTCTTGGGCGGTCCTGAGAGGACGGAGCCGATGAAGATGGTCGCCTATGTCGAGACAAATAATTACGACATCAGGAACTACGGCAACCTCGTCCTCACGGGCAGCCGTCTCCCTGTATTTGACTTCATTGTGCTCTTTGCAGCCAATATGAATTACGATGCTGTCGAGGGGAGGAGGTACATCTCCTTCAACGACAAGCTCCAGCCTATCGTACAGCACCCTGAGATCTACATCAAGCCGCTGACAGACCGTGGGATCAAGGTGATCGTCGACATTCTGCCCAATCACCAGGGCGTGGGGTACAATAATTTCCAGAGCTACGAGGAGGCCCTCGACTTTGCCAAGGAAGCGAAGATGTGGACCGATAAGCTCGGTATCGACGGATGGGATGTAGATGAGGAGTATGCCGAGTACTGGAAGCTCCCCACCCTCGAGACCAACGAGATGTCTTCCCTCTGGATGGTCAAGGCCTTCAAGGAGGTCATGCCCGACAAGCTGATCACGCACTACGAGTTCAATAGCCCCTTCAGTGCCGACCTAACCGATGAGGATGGTAAGTCTGCCAAGGACTATGTGGACTACAGCTGGTCAGACTACAACGTCACCGGCCTCAGCTTCATCGGTATGCCTAAGCTCAGGTATGGCAATAGATCCATTGAGGCCAATAGCTCATGGCAAGTGGCCGGAGCCGCCTCATCGGCTCGGGGGGTCCTCAGCTCCGGGCTTGGGCTTTTTATGTACTTCAATCTCAACCCTGAGGCGCTCCACAACGGCAGCCAGATCGGATACCTCAGCGAGGTGACCAAGATCTTCTACGGAGAGTCCTGTGACTTCGTGGGACCTCTCTACAAGGGCCCGGCTAAATGACCAAGACAGCAATGGATATGAATAAGATACTTAATGCAGCCCTACTGACTGCTCTTACACTCTCCCTGACCCTCCTCCTCGGCTCCTGCAAGTCCGACTCCGACACCCCTGACGCTCCCTCTGCGATCACCCTCGATCGCACCGAGGTGACCGTCCCTTGTGGCGGGACCGCTCAGGTCATCGTCACGGCAGGGTCGGGAGACTACTCTGTGGTACTCCCTCAGGTCACTACCGCCACCGCGGTCACACACGGAGACACGATCATACTCCACGGTAAGGCTGATGGTCAGGTGAGCGGCGTGGTGAGAGACAATCTGTCCGGTATGACGGCTCAGCTCAAGGTCTCCGTCACCTCCGCACAGCAGCTCCTCCGGCTCTCTCAGTATGATGCCGGACTACCCATCGGCAGCTACCTCACCCTATCGGTACTCTCCGGCAGCGGCGACTACACCGCCGAGGTGGCCGATGAGGTCATTGCCTCCGCTAAGGTAGTACCCTCCGGGATCCGCATCGTGGGTCTCAAGGAAGGCAACACCACGGTCTCAGTCAAGGACAATGCCACCGGAGCAGTAGGCAAGTGTGAGATTACCGTCTCTATGAGAGCCTTCAAGCTCGACCTGCCGGAGCTCCCCCTCACCTTTCCATATGGTGAGACCCGCATCATCGGCATCCTCAGCGGCAATGGGACCTACAGCGTCAAGAGCGCTGACACCGCCATCGCCGGTGTAGAGTATCAGTCGGGGCAGTTTGTCATCACCGGCATCAAGCCCGGCAAGACGACAGTCACCCTGACCGATGACATCTCCGGAGTGAGCCGGGAGGTGGAGGTGGTCATCACGCTCAAGCCACTCCTCCTTGACTTCCAGGCTGAGATGGTCGAGGTGCTCCAGGGCTACGACACCACCCTCAGGATCATCTCCGGCAATGGAGCTTACGAACTGACCGCTGACGAGGCACTCTTCACCGCTGAGCTGAGAGAGGACCTTATCGTCCTTACGCCCAAGAGCAATGGCGACGGCAAGCTGATCATCAAGGACACCAAGAGCGGAGAGGTCAAGGAGCTCGATGTCCGTGTCCGCGACCTGATACACTCCGGTAGGGTCACTCTCACCTCCGTCTCGATACGCGTGGGTGAGACAGCCAAGATAGAGGTCCTCAACGCCAGTGACTGGGACTACTACATGTGGAGTATCAAGGATGGATCACTTGCCTCGCTCTACACGCGAGGCGGCTGGGGCGAGCCCTTCTCCTGCACCGTAAAGGGTATCAAGCCCGGTAAGACGATCATACAGCTATCCACCAGCGACTGGGGCAGTGGTGCCAAGGTGATCGAGGAGATCCCGGTCACCGTCACCGAGTAACCCTACCCAATACCCGCTTATTAACGGGGGTGTGCCGAGAGTCATCTCAGCACACCCCCTTTTTTTATGCCTCTTTCGCCGGCAAACCATTGCGATTTCAGTTGGCGTACCAGGTAAAATGGCGGTAGGGGGAACCTTTGAAAAGACCTTTGCTGTCCTCGACCATCTACCCCCTCCGGTTACGCACTTTTCCTTAAAGTATTTTCATTCAATGGGGCCTATTTCTTAAGGACTATTCTAACCAGAAGTTACGGAATTGCAACATGCACTTGGCAAAATGGGCAGTTGTCGTTTGCTGAGATGTTAAAATAAGGTCTCATCACCATTTGGGGACAGTGTGATTGGGAATATTCATTGGAAAACTTTAACATTGTGGCTGGATGGTAGATCGTATTGACTCTGATGAGAGCGGGAGAGCGAGTCCTCCCCGGGAGCCGATCCTCTACGACCGAGGGTGGAGGCAGCATAACGTCACGACACTTTTACTTAAATTTCAAATCGACCGGCGGGTGCGAGGCATCCATGCCGGGTATAAAAACTAATCTTCAATAGCAAGTATGAAAAGGAAAATCGAACTATTGCTAGCATTCCTTCTGCTATCGATCAGTTGCGCCTTTGCTCAGAAGCTGACCGTCAAGGGTACCGTCCTCGACGAGACCGGTCAGACGATCATCGGCGCCACGGTCCGCGAGAAGGGTGTGGCGACCAATGGTGCGCAGACCGATATTGACGGTCACTTTACGCTGACCGTCAATCAGGGCGCCACCATTATCGTCTCCTACGTCGGCTACAAGACCCAGGAGGTCAAGGCAGCCGCACAGCTCACCATCAAGATGGTCCCCGATAGTGAACTCCTCGATGAGGTGATGGTGGTCGCTTTCGGTACCGCCAAGAAGGCCGCATTTACCGGCTCTGCAGCCGTGATCGACTCGAAGGACCTAAAGAAGCACACGACATCCAACGTGGCCAACTCCCTTGTCGGCTCTGTAGCCGGTGTCCAGATGAAGGGAGGGTCCGGTCAGCCGGGTGCCTCCGGTGACTTCAGCGTCAGAGGTGTCAATGCCATCGGTGCAGGAAGTACCCCGCTCGTCATCGTAGATGGTGCACCCTACCCGCAGTCTCTCGCTAACATCCCTCAGTCTGATATTAAGTCGATCACCGTCCTTAAGGACGCAGCGTCAGCTGCTCTCTATGGTGCACGTGGTGCAGCCGGTGTGATCCTGATTACCACAAACTCGGGTACCAATAATAAGGCTGTCATTCACTTTGATGGTAGAGTGGGTGTCAATACACGTGCCATCCAAGAGTACGATAAGATTACGGATCCCGGGGAGTATTATGAGAGCTTCTACGCTATGCTTTACAACGATGCTCTCCTTCAAAAAGATCCCAATACGGGCAATCTGAAGTATGACGCCACGTCTGCTAATGCCTATGCTAATACCAAGATGCTCAACATGCTGAAGTACAATGTCTATCAGCTGCCTCAGGGCGAGCGTCTTATTGGACTGGATGGTAAGCTCAATCCTAACGCCAAGCTCGGTCGTCGCTTTGATTACGATGGGAGAGAGATGTATCTGACTCCCGATGACTGGACTGCTGAGGCATACAGACCCTCTATGCGTCAGGAGTACAACCTCAGTGTCAGCGGCGGCAGTCAGCAGTCTACTTACTATCTGAGTGTCGGTTACCTAGATGATAAGGGCGTTATTGAGTACTCAGGATTTAAGCGCTTCAGCAGCAGACTTAAGGCTGACTATAAGTTTAGAGACTGGGGTAAGGTGATTGCCAATGTCGGGTATGTTAATTCGACAGTCAATTCTAATCCAAATATGGATGACTCCTTCGGTGCGGTCAATCTTCTCTACTTCACCTCCTCTATCGCCCCTATCTATCCGATCTACGTACGTGAGTGGAAGGACGGACAGGCTCAGATCGTCAAGGATCGCTTCGGCAATGATCTCTATGACTTCGGTAAGGGGTATAGTGCTGCTCAGAGACCATTCGGTGCTCCGGGTAACCCGCTTGGTGCTAACAGGTACAACAAGGTCTTTAACAACAACGATCAGCTGAATGGCTCCGTAAACCTTGAGATCAACTTCACAGATTACCTCAAGTTTACGTCCAATAACTCCATGACCATGGATCTCAAGAGATTCACCAACTACCAGAATGGTCTCTACGGTCCGGCAGCAGGTACTAATGGTCGACTGACCAAGGGTACTGAGGTAGCGTACAGGAACAACTACTCACAGATCCTGACTTACTTCCAGGATTTTGATCAGCATCACGTCAACCTCATGCTTGGTCATGAGTACTATCGGATGCACTTCCACAACTTGGAGTCCGAGAAGCAGGGTGGATTCTCTCCTGACATTCTTGAGCTGAATACTTTCGCTAAGGTTAAGTCCGGAAACTCTTATAGAAACGACTACAACGTCGAGGGTTACTTTGCCAGCGCTCAGTACGATTACGACAATCGGTACTTCCTCTCGGGATCCTTCCGTCGTGATGCGTCCTCACGCTTCCACAAGGATAATATGTGGGGAAACTTCTGGTCTCTCGGTGCTGCTTGGCTGATCTCTGAGGAGTCATGGATGTCTCCCGCCAAGTCTTGGATCGATCTGCTGAAGCTTAAGCTTTCGCTGGGACAGCAGGGTAATGACAATATCGGCAACTTCGCTTATACTGACCAGTACCGCCTGTCTCCTTCATCTGACACGAATATGTCCCCGGGCTTCCGTCAGCTGGGTAATAAGGATGTCACCTGGGAGACAACCACCAATCTTAACTTTGGTGTTGAGTTCAATCTCTTCAAGGAGCGTCTCTCCGGAAACGTCGATATCTATGCAAAGAAGACTCAAGACCTGCTCTTCTGGATCTCGATTCCTGAGTCCGCCGGTACGAGAGGGTACTTTGGTAATATCGGTGATGTGCTGAATAGCGGATTTGAGCTTACTCTCAATGGTGCTATAGTAAAGACCAAGCTTGTGGACTGGAGTGTCTATGGCAATATCGCACATAACGTGACGAAGATCCTCTCTCTGCCTGAGCAGAAGATTGCTAAGAATGGTGGATACCTCGATCAGGGAATCTGGTATGAAGTAGGAGGTCCTATGTACAATCAGATGAACCGCAAGTATGCCGGTGTCAATGAGCAGGGAGAGGCTCTCTACTACTACGATAAGAACCTTGCCAAGTTTGACAAGGATGGAAATATCGCGGATATGAACACTTCCAAGCCCGGAACCGAGCTCTCTGGTACCACGACGAACTGGGAGATGGCCAGTAGGTATACGATGGGCTCCGGTGTGCCGGATCTCTTTGGTGGCTTTGGTACCTCTCTGAGAGTTGGTCCCGTGGACGCGTCTCTCCAGTTTGATTACCAGATTGGAGGTCTGATGTACGACTATGGCTATGCCCACTTAATGTCCCCGTTGCAGGATGATCAGGGAGCGGGTGCTACGTTCCACAAGGATTGGGTGAAGTCATGGTCTCCTACTAATAAGGACAGCAACCTTCCTCGCTGGAAGTTTGGAGATAAGTTCAGTGCTTCCGGTTCTGATCGCTTCCTGACCAACGCAAGCTATCTCAATTTCCAGAGCTTTACCGTAGGATACACTCTTCCCAAGTTTGTTGACGAGATCTCTCGAATTAGGGTTTACGTAACGGGCGAGAATCTTGCATTCTGGTCCAAGAGACGTGGTATGGATCCTCGTTTCTCCTTCTCAGGAAATAATGCCGTGGGCGACTACTCTCCGGTGAGAAATATTTCCGGTGGTATTGAGATCTCTTTCTAACCTCTTTTGAAGATCCTATTTGATTATGAAAAATAAGTTATTCAAGCTCGCCGGAGTCTCAGTCCTTGCATTGTTTCTTACGGGATGTATGCAGACCTTTGAACCCCAGGGTGCTGGCTTTATCGTTAGTAAGAAGCAGGTGGCCGATGCACCCAATGCTTTTGATGATCTGCTCAATGCCACCACCAACGATCTGGTGGGAGGATTTCCGTATGGAAACAATAGTGATAGGGCTAACGATTTCGGCTTGCCGGCTTTCTTTATCATGCGTGACGTAAGGGGGCAGGATATGATACCGGCTTTATTAAACTGGTGGGGTAACTTCTATAAATCCACTTGGCTGGGTCCTACGACCGCTAATGCCCAGATGCCCTGGACCTGCTACTACAAGTGGATCAAGAGCTGTAATCTGGTCATCTCCACGGCTGGTGAGACACCTACCGAGTATCAGAAGTCGGGTGTCGGTATTGCCTATGCAATGCGCGCTTACTATTACTTAGAGCTGGCGCAGCTCTTTGTGAACGCTCCTTACAGCAAGGATCCCTCCGCTGTGACCGTACCCTATGTGACTGAAGCTACATCCAATGTGGATCTGATGAAGAATCCACGCCTGCCCTACAAGGAGATGTGTGAGAAGATCCTCGCTGACTTGGATCAGGCTGAGAAGTATATTGCCGGGTATAAGAGGACGACTAAAGAGATGCCGGATCTCTCTGTCGTCTATGGTATCAAGGCGAGGACCTATCTCATCATGTGTGACTGGGCCAATGCGGAGAAGTACGCCAAGCTCGCTCAGCAGGGCTACACCGTAATGACCGGTGAGGAGTATACAGACAGGAATCTGGGCTTTAATACACCTAATGACTCCTGGATGCTCTGTATGACCATTAAGCCGGATGACCCCACTATCCGTTTTAACGATGCTGATACGAGCTGGGGTAGTCACATGATCTTGGAGATCAATCCTGATGCGAGCGTTTCTCAGTGCGGCTATGCGTCCAACTATGGTCAGCCTCTCGTCATTGATAGGCACCTGTATGAGACTATGCCGGAGTCCGATGCTCGTAAGCTCTGCTTTGTTGATTTCGCCATAAACGATTTGCCCAGTCGCGATGCTCAGCTTAAGGCACTTGAGAAGTACTCGGACTATCCGTTCCACCTCTACATGACAGGAGCTTCCACTTGGGGTGTTAGGAAGGATATTAAGACCACTAATGTCGGAGGTCTTTCCTTGAAGTTTAGAGCTGCCGGTGGCAAGGAAGGTCGCGATAACCAGTATATCGGTTTCTGCGTCTCCATCCCGATGATGCGCGTGGAGGAGATGAAGCTGATCGAGGCTGAGGCGGCCGGTATGCAGAGCGAGGGACGCGGTATTGCACTCCTGACGGAGTTTGCAAAGACGCGTGATCCCAAGTATGTCTATGGCACTCATAACGAGGCGTATTATAATCCCAATAATACTGCATTCCAGAATGAGATCTGGTGGCAGAGGCGTGTTGAGTTCTGGGGTGAGGGTATCTCACTCTTTGATATCAAGCGCTTAGGTAAGGGTATTATCCGAAGCTACAAGGGGACCAACCACATTGATAAGTTTCAGTGGAATGTAGACCACACCCCCGATTGGTTTAACTACTGTATCGTCGATACTGAGGTCAACTACAACCCGAACGAGAACAACCCGGCACCTTCCCACGCTGAGGGTAATGATGCGGAGTTTGTCTTCTGATATAGTCTAATTAAATAGCCTCTACTGATAAAGCAGTTTTATCTGCTTGCTATGATGGAGGGTGCGTCGCACGAGTTGCGGCGCACCCTCTTTGTGTACTCTGTCAGTGGATGTATCAAGTAAAATGGAGCCGGGCAGAAAGTCTCCGGTCCTTTGCCGGAGTCCGCTCACTCTTGATTTTCTTGGGACTGACACGGATGCCATGGCATAGTCCGATCTGAGGAGAGAGGGTCGACCTGTATAGCCTTCGTGGGAGAAGTGTCGGAACGATGGCTGATCAGGATCGGAGGAGACGCAATGGGACAATCCCCCCTGCCGGGTGTGGTCTATTTGCAGCACGCCTGCATCCGAAGGATGCCCGCTCCCTAGGCATCGGTCGAGCCACGAAGTGCCGCTGACCGATGTATAAGCCATACCCAGAAGGCTACCCGGTAGGGGACCCAGGTAGGGGTCACTTCTGCATAGCCCGGTGGTCGAGGCACGCAGTGCCGAAGACCCCGGGTTAGCGGCGATATGCCTTATATATGCGACCCCGAAAGGGTGTCGCTCCCTCTAACGAGCGCCATTACGAGCGACGCCCTGGCGGGGTCGGAGAGGGATAATAAGGGTTATGCTTACCCGGGGTCGTCGGGGCTGCGCCCCTCCGACACCCGGGCTACGAAAAACGCACCCCTATCGGGGTGCCTTCCTGTAGTCCGCACTATCTTGTCGGACAAGTCAGACGGTGCATTAGATGCCGGTGGTCGCCCGCAAGAGAGCCGTCCCGCTTGTCGATCCCGCAGGGGCGAAGCCCCGGAGGGATCATCGCTTTTTAGACCGGGTGTCGAGGCACGAAGTGCCGACGACCCCGGGAAAGAAGACGCATTTAAGGTATCCGACCCCGCCAGGGCGTCGCACATACTAGTCAGTCAATCAGTGCGACACCCTGGCGGGGTCGCGGGATCGCTTGCAATGGCTGATCCACGGGTCTTCGGGGCTGCGCCCCTCGACCCGAGGCTATGGAGCGAGCACCCGCAAGGGGTGCCATCAGCAGGGGGCGCTGTACGTCGGTCACCGCTTCGCGGATGACCGATGCCTATGGAGCGTACACCCACAAGGGGTGCTACCCGATCCCGCAGGGGCACGCTATATTATCGGACGGGTCGGATGGTTTGGACAAGGGGCGGTAATGAGGTAGGGCTTTATGCGTTATAGGATGCTGTCAAGCTCCCAAGCCGAAATATGGTCAATACCTTCATTCGTTGGAAGCTTGAAGTCATCCAAGCTGACGACATACTTCTCGAAGTTATCCTCTATCGACAAAAGAGAGCGGTACTCTCGCTCTATGGTCTTTCTCTCCGTTAATTGTAGCGTGACCTGGAAATAGAGTCTCCTGCTTCCCTTGATAGCAACAAAGTCTACCTCCGCCTCTTTATTTGTTCCTACATAGACTTGATATCCAGCCCGTCTGAGACTTAAAAAGACAGCGTTCTCCAATAAGTACCCCATCCCATAGCCAAATCCGGAGTAGAGGTAATTGTGGTAGCACAGATCATTCAGATAGTATTTGCTATTGGCTGAAATAGTCTCCTTCCCCTTGATATTATATCTCTCTACCCTATGCACGAGGAACGTGCTCTCGAGATAGGAGATGTAGTTGGAGAGTGTCTCGTAGTTTGTCTTCCTATTTCGTGACTTAAAGAAGTTGACGATGTTGGTGATGGAGATGATGCTGGAGGCGTTGTTGACCAGATAGACAAAGAGGTCATCCAGGAGCTTCACGTCCTTTACTTTATACCTTGCGACAATGTCATGAAGCATAACAGTATCCTTTATCGAGGAGACGTAGTTTTGCTTCATCTCATCATTGGGGAGGTTGAAGAGCTCCGGCAGGGCTCCGGTCTGAAGGAAGTCTAAGTAACTCTCTTTATTAGTCTCTCTCCGGGTGATGCCACAGAACTCTGAAAAACTAAAAGGGAGTATCTCAAACGCTACATATCTTCCCGACAGTAACGTCGCAAGCTCACCAGATAGCAGACTAGAGTTGGAGCCGCTGATAAACACCTCGCAATGCTCAGCATAGTCTTGAGCGTGTGAGTTGACAAAGCGCTCCCACTCCTCAATGCCCTGTATTTCATCGATGAAGAGGAATACTTTTCCCTGTGGGTTGAGGTCCTTCTTGTATTGCTGAAATAGGTTCTCGAGGTCTTGATAGTCAAGAATGTCTGAAAACTCAAGGTATTCCTTATTGATGTAAAGAATATTATTGGGAGGGGTGCCGTTGGCAATCAGCTGTGCCGCTAATTGCCTTAGGATATAGCTCTTCCCGGCACGACGCTGACCTACTAATACTTTGATTAGTTGGTTGTCAATGTACTGACCTATCTTCTCTGTGTAGAATGCGCGTGGGTATCCCAGGCCGATGGGACTATCATCCCAAAAGTTGTACTTTCTTATTGACTCAATCATATCAAGTGTGCTTGAAATTCTTGTACAAATGTAGGTATTTTCAAGTGTACTTGAAAATTTCGCTGTGGCGACAAAAATCTCAAGCGAACTTGAGATTTTTAGCTCTTCCATCTTTACGGGTCGCCGAGGGGCGGTTTGATCGGCGACACTCTGTCGGAAAGGCGGCTGATCAGGATCGGAAGAGACGCAATGGGACAATCCCGCCCTGCCGGGTGTGGTCTATTTGCAGCACGCCTGCATCCGAAGGATGCCCGCTCCCTAGGCATCGGTCGAGCCACGAAGTGGCGACGACCGATGTATAAGCCATACCCAGAAGGCTACCCGGTAGGGGACCCCGGTAGGGGTCACTTCTGCATAGCCCGGTGGTCAAGGCACGCAGTGCCGAAGACCCCGGGTTAGCGGCGATATGCCTTATATATGCGACCCCGATAGGGTGTCGGTCCCTCCGGGAGCTCGCTATTACGACCGACCCCTAGCGGGGTCGTGGGATTAAAAAGCGCTATGCATACCCGGGGTCGTCGGGGCTGTGCCCCTCCGACACCCGGGCTATTTATGCTAACCACCAAACTTTTTGGGTAGAAATTTTATGCAGTCTGATATTGACGAGCTACTTTGAGGTGGTGGTCGGGATCATATAGGGTGTCGTTCTTCACCATAGCCCATATTATAGTGATCAGTTTATTCTTAATGTTATTGATGATGACGAGCTTCGGCTTGCCCTTTTTGAGCAGCCTTTCCTTGTAGAGGGCGATCTCAGGATTCCAAGACATAGCTGAGACGGCCACCATATACAGAAGTCCCGAGTAGTAGGAGTCAGCCTGTCTGCTCCTATGGGATCCGTGTTGTATGGACGTGCCGGACTCGCTTCTGAAGGGGGCTATCCCGAGGAAACAGGCTAGAGACCTCTTGGAGCTGAATGTCGTAAAGCCACTCGTGAGGACAATCAATGCGATAGCAGTTACCGGTCCCACACCGGTGATGCTGACGATGATATCATAGATCCTGGAGAGCTTCTTTTCAGACCTTATAAGGCTGTACATTTGTCGGTCTACCTTGTTGATCTGCTCTTTGATGTAGGCCAATTGCTTCTCCAGAATTTTTATATTCATCACGATGGCCTTGCTGCCGGGCTTGGCCTTGAGACGGACTTCGGCATCATGTTTCTTGCACATCAGTCCGGTGTGCTCCTTCACGAGACGTCGTCTGATGTCATTGCACTCCCTGAGCTCCGAGAGGATCGGACTTTCGGGGACAAAGAGCCTGACCCTCTTCTGATAGAAAGTCCTTGCATACTCGGCGATCATAGTTGCGTCCGCTGAGTCAGACTTCTCTCGGACGATCCTGCCGGAGCCATTCTTGATACAGACGGCGTTCTCCAGCCAGCAGTCGATGCCGGTATCAAAAAGTCTCCGTGGCAGGAGGAGACTATAGCTCCCGGTATGCTCCCCGCAGACCAGCACATCGGAGAGTGAGCACGTCTCAGGGAGGAGCTTTACGATCCACGATATGAGTGCCTTAGCACCCTTATCATCATTGGAGAAGGACTTGGGCAGGCAAACCGGATCCGGATCCTCACCAAGAAGGGCAGAGGCGACAAAATTCGCTTTGGCAAAGTCAATGCCGACAAATAGAGTTTTCTTCATAACTTTGATTGCTTTTTGTTTGAGCGGTACTAAGCGACAAAAGCTGTTTTAGGCAAAAGCTGTAATTAGGTTCTTCCTATCTATTTATTTGGCTTTTAACAGCTTGACCGAGAGGAGGTCCATAGCCCGGGGTGGATTTTTCAATCCCTGCTAAAAAGATGGTTTACCTTCCTCTCAGTCGGTTAGTGCCGCTCTTCATACAACAAAGATACGATACTAACCCTGCTGTCAGGAGCACCTGCTCCCAAAAGATCTATCTCCTTTGTTTGAGTGGCGTTGAGGGGCTTTTGAGCGGGGCCCAAAAGCCCCTCAACGATCATGTGACAAACTTACAGCTA
>NZ_CAKRLH010000009.1 GCF_934359325.1 uncultured Porphyromonas sp. | reverse complement strand
GAGGCCTCCTGCTGCTTGGCCTGATCGCGCTTGCGCTGACGGAAGATCTTCTCTGGAGAGAGCCACTTATTCGTCGAGCCCAGCAGGGTGAGGAAGCGCCGGATATCGTCCTGGAAGAGGATCACCAGCACCAGCAGCCCCATCCCCATCATATAATCCATGATCCGCCCCATAAGGCGCATGCTGAGGATCCGGGAGAAAAGCACCCACATCATCACGAAGGTAATGATGCCGACGAGGAGCGTGCTATTGCCCCCCTTGCGCAGCGCCCTGAAGAGATAGTAGAGCAGGACGCTAAAGAGAAGTATGTCGAGTACGTCGACGAAATTAAAGGATAGCCACTCCATACATGCTAGGATACTACTTAGTCGACAGGCTTGGCGTCCTCGTCAGAGAGTCGGCGGAGCTCCTGATACATACGGACGCACTCCACGCACTCACGCACATCATGCACCCGCAGTATGTGTGCACCATGGAGGAGAGAGTAGGTGTTGAGGAAGGTGGTCCCATTCAGCGCCTCGAAGGGAGTGTACCCAAAGAGCTTATAGATCATACTCTTGCGGCTGATGCCTACGAGAAGCGGGTACCCGAGGTCGCCCCATTTGTCGATGTCCACCATCATTTCCCAGTTTTGCTCCGTGTTTTTCGAGAATCCAAATCCCGGATCTACGATGATATTCTCTTCCCGCATACCCAGCTCTCGTGCCTTCTGCATCTGACTGAGTAGCTCCGCTACAGCTCCGTCCGTGACACGACCATCGTAGTGGAGCTGCTTCTGCATAGTCTTGGGTGTCCCCCTCATATGCATCAGGATATAGGGGACGTCGAGCTGTGCGGCCGTCGGTAGCATCTCCGGATCGATTAGTCCTCCGGATATGTCGTTGATGATATCTGCGTCACCCTCCTCGATACACTTGCGAGCCACCTCCCCGCGGAAGGTGTCCACACTGACGATCACGTCTGGGTAGTGGCAGCGTATGGCGGTAAGCACCTCGCGCAGCCGACGCCACTCCTCCTCTGGAGAGACGTCGTCCGCATCGGGTCGGGAGGAGTAGCCCCCCACATCGATGATCTTAGCTCCCTCAGCGATGATCCTGTCGATACGCTCCTCGACAGCTTCCTCCCCCTGGATCCGGCTCCCGGCATAGAAGGAGTCCGGTGTATGATTGAGGATGCCCATGACGACGGGCTCCTCGGTGAGATCCAGGACTTGACCCCTGACACGCAGTGTGCAGTGCTGATCAGACTTCATGGTAGGTGAGTTTCTTATAAAACGATGACTAGGCGGCGACCTCTTGCGTCGCTCACAAAGCAAATCTAACTTTTTCCGCTCGGCTCCCCAAAATTGCTTGTATCCTATTCCTATCATAACTTCACTATACACTACCAGTCTATAGGAAATGAATGTGACTTTGTTGCAGAATGGCAGGTCAAATGCATTGGATCCAACCGTCTAAATCCGACCGTCTTCATAAGATGAATTTCGAGCAACTCAATAGTCTGGTTTCTAGATTAAAGTGATCCGCTAATTCTAATACCGGTATTAGTATTCACTATTACCGGTATTAGTGTCGACTAATACCGACTATAGTTTGGACTAATACCGGTATTAGTTTGATGGCATCACCATACGGCTTTGGAGCGACAGGTCTGTCCCGGATTATGAGGGTAGAGAAAAAAAGGTACATTTGTGTGTGGAAGGGTCGTGGCGGTCCCACAAAGAAGGCGCTCCTCCCATCGATCCCACTCAGAGTGACACTCACGGTGTCAGTAGTACGAAAGAATATAAATAATCACAAACTATAATCATATCATTGCTATGGCAGTATCGGAAAGCTTAATCGCCTCGGCACGTGAAAGGGCTCAGAAGTGGCTCTCTGAGGACTATGATGAGGAGACACGCCGTCAGGTGCAGCGGCTCCTGGACGCAGAGGATCCGGCGGAGTTGGTCGATGCCTTCTACCGGGATTTGGAGTTTGGCACCGGTGGCATGCGGGGCATCATGGGTGCCGGAACCAATCGTATGAATAAATACAATATCGGTGCTGCCACTCAGGGTCTCTCCAATTATATGATCAAGGAGTTTGGCGAGGACGCAGACCTTAAGGTGGTCGTAGGCTACGATGGACGCCACAATAGTACGACCTTTGCTCGTATCGTGGCTGATGTCTTCACTGCCAATGGCATCCGGGTCTTCCTCTTCAAGAGTCTCCGCCCCACGCCGATGATCTCCTATGCAATCCGTCACTTCGGCTGTCAGAGCGGAGGGATGGTAACCGCCTCACATAATCCGCGTGAGTACAATGGATTTAAGGTCTACTGGGAGGATGGTGCTCAGATCATTGCCCCTCATGACAAGAATATCATCGGAGAGGTCAATAAGATCCGTTCCGTGCGTGACATCAAGTTTGAGGGACGAGAGGACTTGATTACGATCATCGATGAGAGCTTCGATAAGCAATATATTGATGCTCTGCTGACTACCCGGCTGACTCCCGAGGCAATCAAGGCGCACCACGACCTCTGCATTGTCTACACTCCACTTCACGGCACCGGTAGCCAGATTAATGTCCGTGCCATGGAGGCTGCTGGATTTGATAACATTCATCCGGTCAAGGAGCAGATGGTGGTCGATGGGGACTTCCCTACTGTGGACTCACCAAATCCGGAAAACCCTGAGGCGATGAAGATGGCGCTGGATCTGGCTCATCAGGTGGATGCCGATCTCGTCCTTGCCTCGGATCCCGATGCGGATCGTCTCGCTGTGGGGTGTAAGGATAATGAGGGCAAGTATGTCCTCCTCACCGGCAACCAGACCTGCCTCCTCTATGCCTACTATGCGATCAAGCGTCATCAGGAGATCGGTGATCTGTCCGAGAGCGACTATCTCGTCAAGACTATCGTCACCACGGACCTGATCCGCAATGTGGCTGATGCCGGTCACGTAGAGCTCTACGACTGCTACACCGGATTCAAGTGGATTGCCAGCGTGATGAGGCAAAACGAGGGTACCCGTCGCTACCTCGGTGGTGGTGAGGAGAGTATCGGCTATCTCTGGGAGGACTTTGTCCGCGATAAGGACTCTGTCTCTGCCTGTATCATTATGGGAGAGATCTTTGCCTGGGCACTGGAGCAGGGCATGACACTCTATCAACTCCTCGATAAGATCTACCTCGAGTATGGCTATTCCGTCGAGAAGACCATCAGCGTGGTTCGCCCAGGTGTGACCGGTGCTCAGGAGATTGAGGATATGATGAAGAACTTCCGTCATCATCCTCTCCAGGAGCTTGCAGGCGAGCAGGTGACTGAGGTGCTGGACTACTCTACTCTTGAGGGCAGAGATCAGGTGAGTGGCGAGACCTACACACTTGACTTCCCCACCACGTCCAACGTCCTTCAGTTCTTCACCGCTAGCGGTACCAAGCTCTCTGTCCGCCCCTCGGGTACTGAGCCGAAGATCAAGTTTTACATCGAGGTGCATGCCACGCCTAAGAACCCTGATCAGCTGGCAGAGGTACGCCGTACCTGTGACGAGCGTGTAGAGGCGATCCGCAAGCAGCTCGATATCTGAGTGATTTAATCTAAGAAACAAAGGGATGGGAGAGCGGTGTGAACCTGTCTTTCCCATCCCTTCCTATGCTTGTCGGATGAAGGTCTGTATCGCTGAGAAACCCTCTGTAGCGCGCTCCATAGCCGCCGTCCTGGGTGCCAATGAGGCACACGACGGCTATATGGAGGGCAATGGATACCGGGTCACCTGGACCTTTGGTCACCTCTGTGAGCTGAAGGAGCCGGCTGAGTATGCTACACGGTGGCGGCGGTGGAGTCTCGTCCACCTGCCGATCGTGCCGGAGCGATTTGGGATCAAGCTCAAGAAAGATAACGGCATCAAGCACCAGTTTGATGTTATCTGCAGACTGGTATCTGAGGCTGACGAGGTGATCAACTGTGGCGATGCGGGTCAGGAGGGAGAGCTGATCCAGCGCTGGGTACTCCAGCTGGCTGACTGTAAGGCTCCGATCCGGCGTCTCTGGCTCTCGTCAATGACCGAGGAGGCGATCCGAGAGGGCTTCGATCACCTCCATGAGTCAGCCGAGTATGAGCGACTCTACTATGCCGGAATGACGCGTGCGATCGGAGACTGGCTCCTGGGGATCAATGCGACGCGACTCTATACGCTCAAGTATCGGTCGGGGGACTCTCGCCGTCTGCTATCTGTCGGACGTGTACAGACGCCGACACTTGCCCTTATCGTCGAGAGGGCGGAGGAAATAGAGCACTTCGTTCCGGAGCCCTACTGGGAGATCAAGACGATCTATAGGGAGACCGCCTTTGCCACTACCACTGGGCGTTACAGTACGGTTGATAAGGCGCAGAAGATATTGGATAAGATCACCGGGAAGCCTTTTTCTGTCACTAAGGTGACGAAGAAGAAAGGGAAGGAGACCCCGCCGCATCTCTTTGACCTTACCTCCCTCCAGATAGAGGCGAATAAGAAGCTGGGACTCTCAGCCGATGAGACTCTCCGCACCATCCAGGCGCTCTATGAACGCAAGCTGGTCACCTATCCGCGCGTAGATACGACCTATATCACTGAGGATGTCTACGCCAAGTGTCCCGAGATACTCAATAATCTCTACCGGCATCACAGGATGCTGAGCGACCTAATCTCCCCACTGGGGCATAAGAAACTCCGGAAGCTTAAGAGCGTCGTGGATAATAGTAAGGTGACCGACCACCACGCGATCATACCGACCGGCGAGGTAGGGGTGCTAACCACCAATGAGGAAGGACAGATCTACGACCTCATAGCGAGACGTTTCATCGCCGCCTTCTATCCCGATATGCAGTACGAGCAGACAACGGTCCAGGGAGCAGTCGAGGGGGTTCGCTTCCGAGCCAATGGGCGAGTGATCACCGATCCCGGGTGGCAGGCGGTGACGAAGCCCGACGAGGACAAGGAGTCTGCGGACGATGAGCCGTCCACGGCTGTGATGCCCTCCTTTGTCGAGGGAGAGCAGGGCCCGCACAAGCCACAGCTGCAGGAGAAGCAGACCCGCCCGCCGAGAGCCTACACAGAGGCGACACTGCTCAGGGCAATGGAGACTGCCGGTAAGCTCGTGGAGAGCGAGGAGATGAAGGAGGCGCTGAAGCAAAACGGTATCGGTCGCCCCTCAACACGTGCCGCCATCATCGAGACACTTCTCAGTCGTGGCTATATCCGCAAGCAGCGGAAGACTCTGCTCCCGACCCCACTTGGTAGGGAGCTGATCCATATCATCCGGGACGATATGCTCAAGAGTGTGGAGCTTACCGGTCAGTGGGAGCGGAAGCTGCGCCAGATCGAGAGTGGAGAGTACGATGCTCGCCAGTTCATTTCCGACCTGACGCAGAAGGTCACTCGTATGGTTGCTGAGGTGATCCGTGATCCTCGCACTATGAGTGCCCTGATCGAGGAGGAGAAGTCCTCTTCCTCGGGGGGAAAAGCAAAAAAGAAGAAACGACAGCGCCGCTCCTCCTCTAAGTCAGATAGATCTGATGATATTGTCCCCCATGAAGGAGACCTCTGTCCGAAGTGTCATGAGGGGCATCTCCTTCGTGGACGGACAGCCCTCGGATGCTCCAGGTATGCGGAGGGATGTGACTACCGATCTCCACTACCGCAGGAGGAACCTTAGATCAATCCGTACTCCACTTCCGTACAGACACGCTCGATCATAGCGTCCTTGCCGTAAGGATCGTAGTCAGCCTTGAGAGAAGCGCCGAAGAACTTGGCAAACATATTCCAGAATCCTGCCGCAAAGCCTCCCAGGAAGGAGTCGATCAGCTCGTAGGAGGTGCTATTGGTCTCCCTCGTAATCAGCTTCAGGAGGAGCTTGCCCTGTCGTAGAGTGAGCTTCTTCATCTCCGGCTTGTATTGCTCGTAGAGCTCCTTCTGCATCCGCTTGAGGTGAGCCTCACGAGCCTTATCATTGGGCAGTGTCAGGAGATACTCGTAGGTCTCCATCATTGTTTCATTCACCATCTTGGCGTAGGGGAGGGTGATCTTCACGTCTCTCACCAGGCGGTTATAGGCTCTGCGCTCCTCGGGGGTAGCATACTTCATCTCCCGATAGATAGAGACCGGACCGAGATTCACGGTTGGGAGGCTCTCGCCGTACTCCGTTCGCACCGGCACCAGGAAGCCCTTCACCTTCTTTCCCTCCATAGAGATCTCCTTCATCTCCTCGCGGAGAGACTCCTGTGCCTCTGCTACTGCTGATAGTTGCATTAGGATGAGGAGCGATAGGAGGATACGTAGCTTGAGAGGATGCACTAGTAGATAGTTCATAGTTCTTGAGTTGAGGACGTGTGGTACGCCCCTTAATCACGGCACAAATATACGCAAAATGCCCCCTCATAGTTCTCCCAATCGCTGATTATAAGGGAGATTTAGGAAAAAGGAGGAAGTATAGTCTTTTTTACAATATAAGAAGTGTCCCCGCCATCACCGCCATACCTGAGATCACGCCCAGGATCGCCTGATGGTGCTTCCCATACCGCTCTGCTGCGGGGAGCAGCTCATCGAGAGAGATGTAGATCATCACGCCGGCGATGACTGCATTGGTGGTGTGGAGTAGGGCGGGTGTCAGGTAGGGCTGCAGGAAGAGGTAGCCCACCAGTGCGCCGATCGGCTCAGCCAGTCCCGAGAGGACACCGAGGAGAAGTGCCCGTGAGCGGCTCCCCGTGGCGTAATAGATCAGGACGGAGACGGAGATGCCCTCTGGTATATTGTGGATCATGATTGCCAGCATGATCGGCAGGGCGGTGGTGGGGGACGAAAGAGCGGAGAGGAAGGTGACCATTCCCTCTGGGAAGTTGTGCAGCGTGATGATGAGACAGCTCATCAGCCCGATCCTCCTCAGCCCCTCCATAGAGTGATCCTCGCCAGCACGCATCTCCTCCACGCCGTGGATCTCGTGGGGATTCTCCGTCTCGGGGATCGCCAGGTCGATCAACAGTGTCGCCAGGATACCTCCGAAGAATGCCAGCACCGCATACAGCTCCCCCACCGGTCCCCACGTCTCCACGAGAGAGACCCTCGCCTGAGACAGCAGCTCCACGAAGGAGATATAGATCATCACCCCGGCGGAGAGTCCGAGACCGATGCAGAGGAGCGACTTATTGGTTCGCTTAGAGAGGACAGCGATCACGGCGCCGATGCCGGTGGAGAGCCCTGCGAGCAGGGTCATCATCAGGGCGATGGTAAAATTGCCTTCCATAAGAGATCAGTGGTGCATCAGAGCCATAGTCAGTCCCATGAAGAGCAGACCCAAGAGGATCCCAAAGATGGATGCGTGGCGCCTGCCGTAGCTGTATGAAGCGGGGATCAGCTCATCAAAGGAGACGTAAACCATAATACCGGCAATAAGGGCGAGCATCAGTCCGAGGAAGAGAGGCGACTCCATCGGTGCGGTGAGGAAAGCTCCCAGGACAGCCCCGATCAGCTCCATAACCCCAGAGAGAAGGCAGACCAGCAGCGCCCTCATACGCCCATACCCGGCATAGTATATAGGTATCGCTATCGAGAGACCGATGGGGATATTGTGCATGCTGACCGCCAGCATCACCGGAATCCCCTCGACCGGTGACTCTGTCGCCGTCAGGTAGAGCATCATTCCCTCAGGGATATTGTGGATCGAGATTGCAACTGCTGCCGCCAGAGCAGATATCAGCAGGGAGTGCTTCTCTTCGACATCCCCCGTAACCCTCATTCCGTTGTCGTGGTGCGAGCTCCCGGGCAGGAGCCTGTCGAGCAGCGCCATCACCACCATACCACCGGCGAAGCCCCCGAGTGCAAGGATATGTCCCCGCTCCCCGTAGAGCGAGACAAGCTCCTCGCACGACTCCGGCAGAAGTCCCTGCAGTGCGAGGTAAAGGAGGACGCCACCTGCCAGCCCCATCCCCAGGGCAAGAAGCCGCTCCTCATGCGCACCTCTTCTGCCGATGAGTGCCAAGGCGCCCCCGATAGGTGTCGCCATACCGGCTCCCAGAGTCAGCAGCAGAGCGTAAAGGTCAAGGCTCATCGGTAGGCTCAGTATCTATACTTCGACGTGGGAAGAGTGTAGGAGTCCGTCTCGCCCTCCTCAGCCTTCATCGCTAGCGTGTCTCTCAGCTTATCGAGTCCGATCCTGTGGGATCCCTTCAGCAGCCAGACGCTCTCATCCGGCACCTCGATCACCTCCAGGAACGACCGAAGTCCCTCTATGTCTCGGAAGGCCATCGTCTCCGGAGAGGCTAGTCGGCAGAAGGTCTCACCCACATAGAGCGTCGTGATCTCCGGCTCCCCCTCCATCAGTCTCATGATCTCCCGATGCTCCTCATCGGACGCCTCTCCTAGCTCCAGCATATCCCCAAGGATGGCAAACTTTGCCGGCTCCGGTGCGGTAAAGAGATTCTCAATGGCCGCCCGCATCGAGGAGGGGTTAGCATTGTAGGCATCCATGATTAGCGAGATATGGCGCGGCAGCCTGACCACCTGAGAGCGGTCGTTGGTCGGTGTGTAGGACTCGATCGCATTGGCAATCGACGGCATGGTGAGCCCAAAGGTTACCCCTACGGCAAAGGCTGCGAGGACGTTGTGGTAATTGTACCGTCCCACTAAGTGGGTCTTGACCTCCTGCACCCCCAGACTGCAGCTGATGCGGAGGGAGAGGTAAGGCTGCTCCCTCAAGATCGTCGCCCTAAAGTCCGGCTCCCTCTCATAGGATCCGTCCGCCAGACCATAGGTCACCTGAGCTCTGTCGTACCAGCGCTCCCGCAGGAGAGGGTCATCAAGATTGAGGAAAACGACTCCCTTGCTCTCGTAGGCTCTCTCGGCGAGGATGCTCTTCTCCCTCAGCGTCCCCTCCAGAGAGCCGAAGCCCTCGAGGTGCGCCTTCCCGATCCCTGTGATCAGAGCGTGGGTGGGGCGGGCGATGTCGGCGAGAGGAGTCATCTCCCCCGGGTGATTGATCCCTATCTCCACCACCGCTATCTCGTGCTCGGGCTGGAGGCGCAGGAGGGTGAGTGGCATGCCGAGGTGGTTATTATAGTTTCCCTCCGTGTAGAGGACCTTATACTTCTGAGCCAGGACGATGGCACAGAGCTCCTTCGTCGTGGTCTTGCCATTGCTGCCGGTGATGGCGATGAGGGGGATCCTGGAGCTCTCCCTGTGTCTCCGGGCGAGCTGCTGTAGTGCGAGGAGGGTATCCTCGGTGTATATGCAGTGAGGGTAACGCTCCGCGAGAGTCGGATCTGAGACCAGAGCAGCGGCAGCACCCCGCTCCAGAGCCGCCGGTGCAAAGGTATTCCCGTCCACCCGCTCGCCGGGCAGTGCAACGAAGAAGTCCCCCTTCTCTACCTTCCGCGAGTCGGTGCAGATGGAGGGGTGGCGTAGGAAGACTTGGTACAGCTCCTCTATATTTATATTCTGACTATTCATATATGGTATGGTCTCTTATACAGGTACAAAAATAGTCTAAAAGAGGTCCCCCCGCAAGTCAGAGAGATAGGAGGGCTTACCTCCCGGACGAGAGTCTGCGGTCTCGGTACCCTCATATGCTGCCATAAATCACACTTCTGACTAAACCCGGTATTAGTCATCACTATTACCGGGTTTAGTGATCACTAAACCCAGGTTTAGAATTCACCAAACTCTATCCAGCTCGATACGATACTCCCCCGCACCGGGGATCCCTGACGGGATCCGCATTACTCCGGCATAGGGGATGAGTGTGGCATCGTACAGGGGCGGGGTATCAGAGGAGGGGGAGCGACTGGTAAGCCCCTGCGGGATCCGGCGGGCGCTGTAAATCTCAAGTGAGTCAGCCCTGGGCATGCGGGCAGTCTCTTGTGGGAGAGACCACAGTCCCGATGGGGTGGAACTCCAGTCCCGATGGGGTGGAACTCCAGTCCCAATGGGGTGGGACTACAGTCCCAATGGAGTGGGACTCCAGGGGTGACGCATTTGATCTCCATACGAGTAGGAGAAGTGATATTTTTTGGTACCTTTCTACCATGATTGAGTATATCAGTGGGAAGCTATCCTCCAAGACTCCGACATCTGTCGTACTGGAGGCGGGAGGCATTGGGTATCTGCTCAGTATCTCCCTCAATACGTACAACGCCCTCGACCGAATGGAGTCCGGCGAGGTGCGTCTCTATGTCCATGAGGTGATCCGTGAGGATGCCTACGAGCTCTATGGCTTTATGGACCTAAGCGAGCGCCAGATATTTCGCCTGATGATCGGTGTCTCCGGCATCGGTCCTGCGACGGGGCGACTGATCCTGAGTACCTTCTCCGCCAGAGACCTGGTCTCCATCATTGCCTCCGGGGACGACCGATCGCTGCAGAGCGTCAAGGGGATCGGATCCAAGACGGCTAAGCGGATGATCCTCGACCTGAAGGATAAGGTAGTGACAGAGATGGCTGACTATATGGCGGCGAGGGATCTCTCCGAGAGTGAGACCGTCACGCCGACTGCCCGCAAGGAGGTGCTGGAGGAGGCTGAGCAGGCCTTCGTCACACTCGGATATACGAAAGCTATGGCCCATAAGGTGATCGACAGGCTGGTCCGCGAGGATCCGGATATGAGCGTCAATGATATCATCCGAAATGGGCTGAAGATGATCTAAGTAACTTGCCGGGCGCTGATGAAGGGTCGTCTCATTCTCCTGCTCTCTCTGCTCGGACTGCTTGCCCCTCTGCCTGCTGTCGCCCAGCTGTCGGGCGATAGCGCGAGGACTACCTCCTCTCGGCTCAGCGTAACCTCCGGAGGCACGATCACCCTCTCCGTGGGGCAGACCACGATATGGGAGGATAATCCTCTCCTCCCTCAGGCTTATCGCAAGAGGACTGTCCCTCTCCTGGAGCATCAGGGTAACCTCCATACCAGCGTGCGCTATGGCGATCGGCTCTCTCTCGATCTGGACTACAATACCGATCGGGGGCTGAGCTCGTCCAAGAATAGGCTCAGACTGGGGTACAAGGGCGGGGAGTATGAGCTCCTTCAGTCACTGCAGGCGGGCAACATCAGCTACAGGAGTCATAATCCTCTGGTCTCGATGCCGTCTAATCTCTTCGGCGTCACGGGAGACCTCTGGCTCGGTCCGCTGCAGCTTCGCTTCCTGACCTCCATTCAGAGAGATAACGTCAGGCGGATGAGTGTCCGGAGGGGGAGACAGGTCTACCCCTTCGAGCTGAAGAGCTCGGACTATGAGGCTAATAAGCACTTCTTCCTCTCCGAGTATTTTGCCCAAAAGTACGATGCTGCGCTCCGGAAGCTTCCTCTCGTCTCAAGCGAGATCAAGATCCTCCGGGTCGCTGTCTGGATGGAGTCGGACAATACCTCCGACAATGGAGGGCTGGTGTCCCGGGTGACCGCCTACAGCACTCTGAGTAAGGAGGGCGAAGCACCTCCTGAGGGGAAGGGTGCGGGAGAGGGGGTGGAGATCCCTTACGCAGTCCGGCTGGATGAGGATGACTACGAGGTCAATCGTCTCCTCGGCTTTATTTCCCTAAAGTTCCCCATCGCTGATGCGAAAAGACTTGCCGTCGCCTATGAGTATCAGTATCAGGGGAGGATCATACGGGTCGGGAGCTTTGATGCTGATGCTGCCGGCACGATCACGGCTGCCCTCCTGGTCGATCGCGACAAGTCTCCCGCCTCGGAGCTCTGGCCGCTGATGATGAAGAATGGCTACTCCATAGGCGGCTCAGGGGGACTGACGGGACCGGAGGATCTGGAGGTGAAGCTGAGCTATGTGGAGCCCTCTACCGGTGTGCCGACAGAGATGACCCCGTCGGGTGAGTCCTGGATGAGATGGATGGGATGGGACCTGCAGGACAGCCGAGGGGTAGGGGGAGTCAGCGACGGGAGGTTTGACTACCATCCGGGGGTGACCGTGAGTGAGGAGATGGGTACCATCTTCCTCCCGAGGAGGGAGCCCTTCAGATCCCTTCCTCCGGGATATGAGCCATACGAGAGCTTGTATAAGGAGAGCCGGACGAGGGCTCGGGAACGACAGGATCTGGACCTCTTTAGGATTACCGGTGCGGTCTCGTCCCGATCCGACGGCATGGTCAGGATTGGTCATCGTGTCCCTAAGGGAAGCATTACCGCAGTCCAGGGGGGGCGGACGCTGGTAGAGGGATCTGACTATCAGGTCGACTACGACCAGGGAGAGCTTACCATACTGAGCTCCTCGGAGGAGCCGGTGGAGCTCTCCATCCCGGTGGAGTCACAGACGGAGATCAAGCGAAGGTCTCTCTTCGGCATAGAGGCTGAGCTGAAGCCGATTTCTCATCTTACCCTCGGCACCAGTCTCTATGGCTATATAGAGGATAGCGGGGACGAGAAGATGAGTATCCGGCAGGAGGATCTCCGTAATACCATGCTGGGGGCTCACCTCACCTACGACCATTCCTCCACATCGCTCTCACGGAGACTCGCAAGGATCAGTCAGACCTCGCCCGACCTCCCCAGCTCGCTTAGGATTCGGATGGCGTACGCTCATCTTATATCCGACTACAATATTTCCGGAAGGAGCGGTCAGATCGTAGTAGACGACTTCGAGGACGGCGGTAGTGCCGTTGATCTCACATCGCCCTTGAGATGGCAACTCTCTACTTGCGGGGAGAGTGATGCGGATCACAGAGCTCACTTGGCATGGTTTAGCGTCGACCCTCTCCTGGTAAGGGACGGTGCCCCGGGACAGCCGACCGGTCTCGCTCGCCGGCAGGATGTGAGGCGCCATCCCCTGGTGAGAGAGTACCGGGTGGAGGAGCTCTTCCCTCGACGGGATCTCAATCAGCTGGGGACGCAATTTGTCCGGATGCTCAACTTGTCCTACTATCCCGATGAGCGGGGCCCTTTCAACTACCGTACCGAGGGCTGGGTCGAGGGTGCCAAGCTTAGCCGTGCGACCGACAACTGGGCTGCCATAGCCACCCCGCTGGAGGTACATGATCTGGAGAAGGAGCACATCACCTCCCTGGAGCTGTGGCTGCTGGATCCTTACTACTCCGGACAGGATGTCCCTGAGGGAGACCTACTGATCGACCTCGGCCGCTTCTCTGAGGAGATCATACCGGATGGTGCACTGGACTTTGAGAGCAGTCTCCCGACTGTGACTACTCCCCACGGGAGACGAGCGGAGACGGTTCCACCGGTTCGCGCCTTCTCCTCAGATGGTATGGAGAGGCAGGATGTCGGGCTGGATGGGGTTTCGTCCCGTGAGGAGCAGGAGCTCTTTCCAGACTATCTCCGTTCCCTCACGAGCATTCTTGACCCGGCGGCATGGAGTAAGGGAGGTGTCACTCTCCCCGGCTCACCACTCGAGGATCCCTCGGGGGATGACTACCACTTCTACCTCGGTGAGCAGTGGGATCGCGCTGAGGCGGGGATCCTGGAGAGGTACAAGTACATCAACGGGACGGAGGGAAACTCCCTCCCGAGGCTCATCCAGGGGCACCCCTCTGCCTGGACCGATCTCCCGGACACTGAGGATCTCGATGGGGACGGCGTACTCACGACGAGGGAGAGCTTCTTCCGCTACCATCTCCGGCTCTCCCGTGAGGGACTTCAGCCCGGTGGCAAGTGGTACACCGGCGAGTCGGTGGTCCAGGAGGAGAGCGGGCAGTCCTCCAGATGGGTCAAGCTCACCATCCCGCTCTCCAGGTACGATGCTGCCGTGGGGATACATCCCGCTATGCAGGACATCAGTTCGGTGCGGCTCACCCTGAGACATTTTGAACAGCCGATTCATCTCAGGTGTGCTGCCATCAGGCTGGTCTCTTCTCCCTGGCGACCCTACACCTCGACCATAGACGACGGGCGGACCAATGCGGAGATCACCCTCCAGACGCACAGCCTGGAGGAGGACTCGGGGCGCTCTCCCATTCCCTACGTCTCTCCTAAGGGAGTGGCGAGAGACAGACGCTCCGGAGCACTCTCTCAAGTGAGGTACGATGAGAGAGCACTGGCGATCTCGATCCCGGATATGGCAAGGGACGAGGTGTCAGCGGTCTATCGATCCACTGACCTTGACCTTCGGCATTATCGACAGCTGGTACTCTATTCTCATGCCGAGGGAGGGGTGAGAGATAGGGATCTGGAGCTTTTCATAAGGCTGGGATCGGACTTTTCTTCCAATTATTACGAGTACTGCCAGTCTCTGCTGGTGACGCCGCAGAGGGACTACAGAGGGATGAGCAGTGGGGAGCTACAAGACATCGTATGGCCATCCGCCAATGTCCTGCGGATCGACCTTGACGAACTGATAGGGCTGAAAGAGGAGCGGGAGTCGTATGGCGGTGTGGACCGTAGTCAGGTCTTCACCAGAGGGCGGGTGTCGCTGAGGGGCTACCCTTCGCTGGGCAATGTGACGGCGATACTGATAGGTGTCAGGAATAAGAGTAGTGGACGGATCTCGGCAGAGGTGTGGGTGAATGAACTGTCGGTATCAGGTGCAGGGGAAATGTCGGGCGGTGCATGGCTCACGGATGTCAGTGCCACTCTCTCAGATCTCGGATCGGCAAGCCTGAAGGTGGGTCGTCAGAGTGCCGGCTATGGAGATATACGGAGTGATGTGAGACTGCAACAGCCGCTCTCTCATGCCTACTTCGACCTGGAGTCGATGATCGAGCTAGGTAAGCTGCTACCCGGGCGGTGGGGGGTACAGGCGCCGGTCAGATATACTGTGCAGGAGAGTCGAAGGACGCCGCACTATGACCCCTACGATACCGATCGACCCTACAGGGGAGGTGAGCCGATCTACTATGAGCACGCCGACCGTCTCAGTCTGAGTAACTGGAGAGTGAGACCTGAGAGGGAGAGCAGGCGCTCTAAGTCCGATCTGACCCTCACGTACGACTTAGAGCATCACCGGCGCAGAGATCCTCAGACACTGGATCGGAGCAGTCGGCGGATGCACTCCACCATTGACTACCTCAGCGAGAGCGGCACCGGGGACTATATACGGCTCCATAGTGGCTGGGACCGAATGTACGACTCATCTCTTCTGCCAACGCCCGGAGAGGAGATGGAGCACTCCCCTCAGGTCTATCACAACTGGCTATGGGATCGCTCGCTCGGGATAAAGTGGTCCCCCGTGACCTTCGGCTCGGTCACGATCCACAGCAATACCCTGGCACTTGTGGACGATACTCCGTCAAGCATTGATCATCGGGACAGGGATCTCCCCTTCCGCGTATTCTCAGAACAGATACTACGCTCAATTGCCGCCCTCGGTGCTACCGACAGGTATCAGAGCCGGTATACGCTTTCCCTTCATACTCCACCGATGCGTCCACGCCTCCTCCGTCCTGCTTACCTTAGTCTCACTTACAGTGGAGACTACTCCTGGAGGCGAGGTGTTATCGTGGGCGAGGAGAGCAGCGGACATACGATCCGCAACGATGGTAGGCTGGATCTGCTCATGAGGTACAACCTCGGTCAGTCGGCTGACAGCAGGAAGAGTCTCGGGGAAGTGCAGGTGAAGTATGGTCGCTATGGAGGAAGTACGATCCCGGGCTTCCTACCGGAGGCAGGGAAGGTCTTCGGGGTAGGGCACCAGGGGAGAGCGATCTCTCCTACGCTCGGGTATATGCTGGGGATAAGCGACTTCGCAGAGGAGATCAACCATGCAGTGAGGTCGAAGTGGGTCAAGGAGGATCCCACTCTTAGCCGACTCCCCTCCTACTTCGTCAAGGACGACCTCGCCTGTGACCTGCGTCTTCGTCCTCTCTCTGGTTTGAGCATCGACCTCTTCCTCAGTCAGGTCAGGAGTCGCTCCTATATATGTAGCGGTGACAGTGGAGAGGGGAAAGAGATGACGGGACGGCTCAGAATGTCTACCATTGGTCTTAGGAGGGATGCCACAGCAGAGATCTTGAGAGACTTGGCTGGTGATACTGACAGGGAAAGGGTCCTCGGGCTCTTCCGATCGCACTACCTCGTCAGCTCCAGGGAGCAAAAGGGGCTCCCCTCATCGCTTAACCTTCTTCCTAATTGGCTCATCACGCTGGATCTCGCCTCCATCTCCGATGCGATCCGATCCGTGACACCTCGCCTTGTAGTGAAACATCAGTATCAGGGGCTGCTCGAACTGCCGGACTACCGTCTGAGGAGCGATGCCGCTCCCGAGAGTCCATACGACCTTCAGACCATCACCACTTCGGACCACTTTGGTCCTC
Organism: uncultured Porphyromonas sp.; assembly: GCF_934359325.1. Taxonomy (GTDB): domain Bacteria; phylum Bacteroidota; class Bacteroidia; order Bacteroidales; family Porphyromonadaceae; genus Porphyromonas_A. The sequence goes on along the minus strand of NZ_CAKRLH010000009.1, from coordinate 5,522 downwards.
TGATCGGCGTAGACGCCACAGTCGGTAAGGGGCTCACGCTCTCGGCGGCCTATGTCTTCAGTAACTCCCGATCTCTTATGGTCGAGAGCCTGAGACTCCTCACGCAGAGCGACCGGCGCGGAGATCTCTCCCTCAGACATCAGCTCAGTCTACCTCCCCTCATCAGTTCAGGGATCCCCATACTCTCATCGTCCCGGACTTCACTGGAGAGCAACCTTAGCTATTCCTACACCCATACGTCGCTGGAGGAGGCAAGTATCCGGAGCGGCAGTCGGAGTAGGCTGCGCGGGCTGGACTCCCACAGCCTGAGGCTCACGCTGGACTACCACTGCTCCAATAGTCTCTCGCTAAGAGGCTTCTGGAGAGAGGAGATACGTAATCCCCTCGTGACCGGACACCAGTATCCCTACCGCAAGTCTAGCTACGGCGTGATGCTGATGCTGAGTCTCCGTCCTTAGTCGATGTCTCGGAGTGGTATGGCAGACGTCTGCTTGACCACCCCGAGCACAAAGACGCTGTCGAGGCTTCCGATGCTGTCGATGGTTCCCAGTTTATTGAGTACAAAATTCTGGTACTCGGACATATCGTGAGTCAGGATCTTCACCATAAAGTCGTAGTCGCCAGAGGTGTTATAGCACTCGACCACCTCGTCGAAGGCGATGATCTTATCCATGAAGTCCTGCCCCATCTCCTGTGCGTGCTTTTTGAGCTTAATGTTGCACCATACCTGGATGTTATTGCCGGTCTTCTCAGGGTTAAGGATGGCAACATACTTGCTGATGTAGCCCTCTTGCTCCATCTTTCGCTGTCTCTCAAAGACCGGCGACTGCGAGAGCCCAACGCGACCGGCTAGCTCTTTGGTGGTTATTTTACCGTTCTTCTGGAGCTCTCTGAGTATCTTGATGTCGATATTGTCTAAGGTGTAGCTCATAAAACTATTGTCTGCGTGATGAGAAAGTCTTGTTTCAAAAACAAAAATAAGCAAATCCTCGTCATTTTTAGATACATCCTGGATATTGATTACCAGGATGCATTTGTTGGGGAATGCATAAAATCGTACAATTGCCCCGTAATAGGTGGAGCCTCCGCCGTATTACACTCAAGAATCAATAGCGACTGGAGCCAATGGGCACACTAAAGGATCTGGGGGAGAGGGGAATCATACAGACACTCAGGGAGCTGACGAAGGAGCGTATGCCCGGGCTTGAGCTCGGGATGGGCGATGACTGTGCGATGTTTAGCTTCTACGACGATGCTTACTACTACCTTGTAACTACAGACATGATGATGGAGGGGGTCCACTATAGGTCAGGTGAGATGACGCCCTATCAGCTTGGTCAGCGCTCTCTGGCTGTAAATCTGAGCGACATAGCTGCGATGGGAGGGACACCCATTGCCAGCTTCCTCTCTCTGGCTCTCCCTCCCCACCTCGATGAGAGTTGGGTCAAGAGCTTTAGCAAGGGGTACGCCTATCTGACGAATAAGTATCACACCGCACTCCTCGGAGGTGACACAGTACGCAGCAATAGAGATGTGGTGGTCAGTGTGACCATCCTGGGAAAGATACTCAAGGGGAATGAGAAGACCAGGCAGATGGCTCAGTCAGGCGATCTGATAGTGGTCTCCGGTACGCTCGGGGACTCCGCTGCCGGACGCCTGATCGCAGAGGAGCGTAGTCGTAAGGTCGATGTAATGGGGACCGGGGAACAGACGTTCCTGCTCCAGAGATACTACGAGCCCTCTCCCAGGCTTTCACTCGGTCAGGAACTATCCAGGATCCCCGGTGTTCATGCTATGATGGATCTCTCGGATGGTCTGGTGTCGGATCTCCCCCATATCCTATCTCAGTCACATGTGGATGCCAGGATCCAGCTGGAACGGCTTCCCATCTCCGATGAGCTGGCTCGTGAGTGCACCAGACGAAAGAAGTGGAGTGCCGAGAGCCTGGCAGTGACCGGAGGAGATGACTATGAGCTCCTCTTCACGATCTCGGAGGATATGGTGGATCAGTTACCTCAGCCGGACAGGGAGCGCGGCATCCCCCCTCTTACCGTTATCGGATGGACCTGTCCAAGCGAGCAGAAGGAGCCGATGATCCACTGGGAGAGGAAGAAGAGACATGTCACGAGAGACTTCCGTCCCTACGATCACTTCCGCTGACCACATACCATAGTAAGAGAGTGTGCCCGTCTCCCGATCACCGGGGGTGGGCACACTCTCTGTTCTGCTGTGGGATGGGGGGACTAGAGCAGCTTGCTGAGCAGTCCTCTTATTTCATCGAAGGAGGTTGCTCTCATCACGATATCTCCCTCGGCATTGATCAGGAAGAGTGCAGGGACTGAGCTGATGTTGTACAGACCGATGAGGGACGAGTAGACTCCGTCCGTATCTCTGACGTTGTGCCAGGGCTGCTTGACCACTCTATTCTTCCACACATAGCTGTCCGCATCGAAGCTCACCTGGTAAACCCTTAGCCCGCGGGGTGAGTAGGTCTCGTAGAGACTCTCTATCTGACTCTGATAAGCTATGCTCCAGTCGGTGTCCATTGAGGTGAAACTGAGGAGTGTGACGTGCCCCTTAGCCACGTCTGAGAGGCTGATCTCCTGACCATTGATATCGGGGAGCGTGATGTCGAAGTAGCCGATGTGGCGCACCTCCCTGTTCGGCAGAGAGTCTGCCTGGGCGATCTGCCGGGCAGCCTGCTCCTGCTGCCGGACAACAGCGATCGATCGGAGGGCGAGGTTGTACAAGTGATCTCTACGCTCACTATTGGGGTAGAAGGTGTCGTAGACGTTAGCTACGGCAGCAAAGATCCTGGAGTCTTTCTTGTCGTAGATATTGAAGATAAGATTGCCGTCGATCTGCTGGAAGAGTGCGAAGTAGGCCACCGGGGACTTGGGATCCTCGAAGATCACCTTCTGTGCTATTTCCTTGTAGCTGCCGAGGATGCTGTCCCTGTGCTGAGCAAAGTCTGCATAGGATATGCTTCCATCATCGTACTTCTGTACCAGATGAGACATAGCAACATTGGCATCCAGCTGAGCCAGCCAGACGTGCTTGATCTTCTCTGCCGGTATGGAGCCCTCCACGGTATAGCCGGTGGCAAAGCTCTGAGCGTCACTATTGATCGTGATCGTCTCTATGGAGTCCACGCTGAAGGGGATCACCTGCTTGTCGAGTCTGAGACGATAAAACTCCGGATACTCCGGCGCATCAGCACTCATCTTATACTTGCCCCGCTCGTCCAGGACGGCGGAGTCGAGAGGCTCTATCGACGTGAGTCCCTGATGCTCCAGGTAGAGAGTCTTGCCGACCGCTCCCGTGATAGTTCCCTGGATCCTAAAGTCGCTCTTACTCCCACCGCAGGAGGAGAGCAGAAGTAGGATGCCAAGTGTGAAAGCCGTGCTAAGAGAGGTAAATGACGTGTTGCTCATTTTTGTACTGTAGTGTTAGTTGGCAGGAAATAGTGCCTTAATGGATAGCTGCTCGCTACCGGCAGTGACGTGGATGACCACCACACCGAGTCCCTCCAGCATACGCCTGTCGAGTATGGTAGCCCTGGAGGGTAGGGTGGCCGTGTAGACCTTTTGACCTGAGATGGTGTAGATGCCTAGCTCTGCCGTCTCGCTAACTCTGTCGGCGAGCTGCAGGAGGATCTGTTCAGGGGAGGTGCTTGTAAGGGAGAAGAGAGGGTAGGACCGCTCTGCCTGATCCTCCTCAGAGTCTCCGATAAGGGGATCCATCCAGAGGGCAATTGTCCCCTTGGTCAGTGTCCTGGGAGTCCACTTGTTGCCCGACTTGATCATCATCTGACCTCCCGCTCCACTATACTGCTGATGGAGGATGGAGACACCCTTAGGCAGTGACTGTGTCGGAATAGCCAGGATCAACTCTCCCCGGTCGGACAGCTCGATCGGCTGAGGAAAGGAGACGAAGACCTCTCGATACTTGAGATTATCCTGTCGCGAACTCAGTGTCCCCCGGATGATCTTGCTAAGATCCACCGGGATAGTCGCAGCGGGGCTCTCGCCTCCAGTATAGACCTCCAGGGTCATAGATACGTCCTCGCTCCCTAGCTCATTGGGCTTTACTTGAGACATATCCAGCATGACATAAGCTCCGTAGAGCTTGGTGTGGGGCTTTAGGAGGTAGTGCTCTCCGACGGCATCAGCACCGCCGAGGATCACCTCTGGTGTCAGCTGTGCTCCGGGACCTGAGAGTGAGTCTCCAGTCAGTGCAGAGGAGACATGAGTGATGCGACGTGCGCGGCTCCTGGGAGATCCGTAGGGATCCCTGCCGTCGCAAGTAAGGGTGGCTGCACCTCGTGGAGACAGGGCGCGAACGATGCTCTCGGTTGCTTCCCTCTTCTGCTCCCAGACATTGGCGAGAGAGAAGAAGTAGTCGGGAGCCTTGAGACCACACAACGACCGACCGGCAGACAGTCCGCCCATCACCCTCTGAGCTCTGTCGATCAGCGGCGAGCCGGAGGATCCGGCGGCAGTGGTACCCACGTCCCACACCGGCACTTCATAGTGCATATGGTCATCGAAGTAGTTTTGGTCAGTCTCACAGGTGATGTTGACCTTCACATCCCCATTGTAGTAATTGACCCTCTTCGTCATGGCGTAGGGGTGGTGGATGTTGATGTAATTACCCTGCGGGTGCTTCTCCGCTGTCCAGCCCATGTAGTAGGGACGATAGCTCTCGGGGGGAATATTATTCAGCCGGATGAGACAGGCATCAGTCGGCTTGTCGAAGCCCACCACCGTGGCGCCGCTCACCGACTGAGTCAGGTCAGGCATCACCTCTCCGCTGCATGAGGGTGACTCGTAATTAAAGATGGCAACCGTACGCTCCGCCTGCTGCACCACATCCATATGCCAGAAGTTGACGGACAGCACGTGTGCCGCTGTCAGGAGGTAGGGAGTGTTGTCTCCCTGAGTATTGCTAACCATGGTGCCGGTGCCGACACCTTCACCATTGATCACCACGACGACTACGGCTCGCTTCATCTCATCTAGCCCCGGCATACAGACTACCTCAGGAGTGCAGGTGAGAGCACTGCTCGCGCGACCAAAGTTGGAGCCAAAGGTGGCGCGCAGGTTGAGTGGTCGGATGCCGTGATTGACCTCCTTAAGTCGTAGCGATGGACTGCTGCCCGCGGGAGCCTGGACCTCGATCACCACGTCGTCTGTCTCGATCGGCTGCGTAGCGATGGTTCCGGAGCGACTGATATTCTGAGCACCGTATCCTCCGAGGACCTTACTGCCGTCGTCTGTGTAGATGAAGAGCAGAGATCCCTCCGGCAGGCTCACACGATCGAAGAAGAAGCTCAGACTCAGCGCACCGGGCGATGTAACCCTATACTGCCACACTTGTCGTCCATCGCTCAGTGTGGAGTGATGTCCCGATCGGATCAGGTCGATATCCGTCTCTTGCTTGTGTGCAAAGAGGTAGAGCCTGAGAGACTCCTTGTCCGCTGCCTCCATCGCAAGCAGAGCAGAGTCTCTGTCAAATGTGCC
>NZ_CAKRLH010000008.1 GCF_934359325.1 uncultured Porphyromonas sp. | reverse complement strand
GGGTCATCGATAGAGGTGGCGAGGAGATAGGGGAGATCCTTCCCCTCCTCGAGACGCTCTCTGATGTCTGTCGAGGATACCTCGTACGTCGGCACATCGTCGATCACTCGCGTCCGCGCCGGCATCTCAAAGCCCTCCGGCAGGTGGTATCCCGGTCGCGGGTAGACCAGTATGTCGGTCGTCTGGGTCAGTTCATCGCTGTGGTACCACTTATGGAGCCAGAGCAGGCTGTCGAGCCCCATCAGGAGGGTAAAGTGGCTGCCCGGGTACTTCTCGTGGAGGTACTGCATCGTCCGGAGGGTGTAATTGGGCTGTGGCAGCTCCCACTCATCGAGGCTCAGGCGGATCTTCGGGTGCTCTCGCAGGAGATTCTCCGCCCAGCGCCGCCTGAAGTCATCCGGCAGCAACAGGTTATCCTCCTTGAAGGGATTGCTCGGCGTTAGCGAAAACCACAGCTCATCGAAGCGGTCCCGCATCTGCTCGATGATGTAATTGGCGAGGCAGAGGTGCCCTATGTGTAAGGGGCTGTAGGAGCCGGGGTAGAAGAGTATCTCGCGCATCTGTCACACGTCGGTAGAGAGGAAGTCCTCGATCGTACGAGCTGCAGCCTGACACGCCTCCTCGAGGTTATCATTCACGACGACCGCATCGTACTTGGGAGCAAAAGAGAGCTCAGTCTCCGCCTTAGCGAGCCTTCGCTCGATCACCTCAGGGGCATCTGTCCCCCTCCGTTCTAGTCGCTCACGCAGCCGTTCGATGCTGGGGGGCTGGATGAAGAGCGTCAGTGCTCTGTCGCCATAGATCTTCTTGACATTGAGTCCCCCCTGCACGTCTATGTCGAGGATAACATTCTCTCCCCGATCCAGCGTCCGGTCCACCTCGCTCCGAAGCGTCCCATAGAAGCATCCCGGATAGACCTCCTCGTATTCCAGGAAGTCTCCCTCACTGATCCGCTTCCTGAAGTCCTCCTCCGTGAGGAAGTAGTACTCGACGCCATCCTGCTCGCTGCCGCGCGGCTTGCGCGAGGTGGCAGAGATGGAGAAGCGGCCCCGGAGGCCATACTCACTCATAAGCTTATTGATGATCGTGCTCTTGCCCGAGCCGCTGGGGGCGGAGAAAATGATTAGCTTGCCTTGCATGTGGGGAGTCAAAAGTGAATGGTACTATCTATCTCAAGTCAAAGGTACCAACTTTTTGCCGTCTCCCCTTTTTTATATCCCTCTTCCGGCGCCGGCAAATCAGGTGGCGAGAAGAAGCCCTAAACTAATACCGGTATTAGTGATCACTATAGTCGGTATTAGTCGACACTATTACCGGTAATAGATGAATCTAATATCGGTAAAAGATTTGTCGGAGTGCTAACTGCTGATTTCCAGATCTGTGGCTGGTCTTCGCCCGGCTCCTAAAATAGGGTTATGACTCTTTGGCGGGATCGGGTGTGCTTGACCTTTTTTAGTAGCGGGATTTCTCGTCATCCTCCTTATTCAGACCTCGTCTCTTGATTTTATCGGTCTTATCGGATTACGGCAAAAGTTTGTACCTTTGTCTATTAAAGATAGTAAAATCAGACAGTAGATCAATCCATATAGATCATGGCAAATATCACAATTACATTTCCGGACGGGTCTCAGAAGGAGGCTCCCAAGGGGGTAACCAGTCAGCAGCTGGCGGCAGAGATCAGCCCACAGCTGGCTAAGAAGATCCTCGTGGCGAGGGTGAATGGTAAGCTGTGGGATGTGATGCGTCCCATAGAGGAGGATGCGCGGGTGCAGTTCTTCACCTGGGATGATGACGAGGGGAAGCATGCCTTCTGGCACACCTCGGCACACCTGACCGCCGAGGCACTTCAGGAGCTCTATCCCGGGGTGAAATTTGCCATCGGTCCTGCCGTGGATGACGGCTACTACTACGATGTCGATATGACGGAGACCGGCACCACGCTGACGGAGAGCGACCTGCCTAAGCTGGAGAAGCGTATCATGGAGCTCGCCAAGGAGGATCAGCCGCTGATCCGTCAGGAGATCTCCAAAGAGGATGCCCTCCACCACTGGACAGAGGAGGATAAGGATCCCTACAAGGTAGAGCTGATCCAGGACCTCGAGGATGGGACGATAAGCACCTACACCTGCGGCAACTTCGTCGATCTCTGCCGTGGACCCCATATCCCAAGTACCGGTCTGATCAAGGCGGTCAAGCTCACCAAGCTCGCCGGCGCCTACTGGCGTGGGGACGAGAATCGTCAGATGCTGACCCGTATCTATGGTGTCACCTTCCCCAAGGCGAAGATGCTTGACGAGTATCTGCAGATGGTGGAGGAGGCAAAGCTCCGTGACCACCGCAAGATCGGTAAGGAGCTGGAGCTCTTTACCTTCTCGAGCGAGGTGGGACCCGGTCTGCCTCTCTGGCTCCCGCGCGGTACACAGCTTCGTCTGACCCTGCAGCGCTTCCTGGAGCGTGTCCAGGAGACCTATGGCTACCAGCAGGTGATGACACCTCATATCGGTAGCAAGCAGCTCTATGTCACCTCCGGTCACTGGGCGAAGTACGGCAAGGACTCCTTCCGCCCCATCACCACGCCACAGGAGGGTGAGGAGTATATGCTCAAGCCTATGAATTGCCCTCACCACTGCATTGTCTTCCGGAGCAAGCCCCACTCCTACCGGGATCTGCCGGTGCGGGTTGCGGAGTTTGGTACCGTGTATCGCTACGAGCAGAGCGGTGAGCTCCACGGGCTGACGCGCGTGAGAGGCTTCACGCAGGATGATGCGCATATCTTCTGCCGCCCTGATCAGATCAAGGAGGAGTTTGAGCGCGTGATGGACATTATATATATTGTCTTCAAGACCCTGGAGTTCAAGTCCTTCGAGGCTCAGATCTCGCTCCGAGATCCTAATAATAAGGAGAAGTATATCGGATCGGACGAGAACTGGGAGAAGGCCGAGAGTGCCATCATCGAGGTCTGCAAGGATCGCGGTGTCAAGGCGAAGTTGGTCGAGGGTGAGGCTGCCTTTTATGGTCCTAAGCTCGATTTTATGGTCAAGGATGCCATTGGGCGCAAGTGGCAGCTTGGTACCATCCAGGTGGACTACAATCTCCCGGAGCGCTTCCAGCTCGAGTACACCGGTGAGGATGGTCAGCTACACCGTCCGGTGATGCTGCACCGTGCTCCCTTCGGCTCTATCGAGCGCTTCGTCGCCGTCCTCTGCGAGAATACGGCAGGCAAGTTCCCCCTCTGGCTCTGCCCCGACCAGGTGGCAGTCCTCCCCGTGTCGGAGAAGTATCTCGACTATGCCTATAAGGTGGAGGATGAGCTGAAGGCGAAGGGTATCCGCGTCAAGGTCGACGATCGGGACGAGAAGCTCGGTAAGAAGATCCGAGAGACAGAGCTGATGCGCATCCCCTACCTCTTGATCGTTGGCGAGAAGGAGGAGTCCGAGGGCACTGTTTCTATTCGCAAACAAGGTGAAGGCGAGCAGGGTACGGAAAAAATTAGTACCTTTGCCGACGCTGTGGCTCAGGAAATCTACCAGCAGACTCATCAGTGGGAGCATACTGATGAGGCTCAGAAGGCCTTTGCTCACCAGCACGATAAGGAATAATAGACTGATAACTACAGGCTTAGTCGTCCTTCATACCTATCTCGCGAGGGGTAGGGGACGATGATGACCGTCACGTAACTATATTTTTCAGACCTCAAGAAGAGACTTAATGTCCGCAAGAAGACAGCCAAATAGTCGCGGAAGTCGCGACGATGATAACTCCAACCGTATCAACGAGCAGATCCGTGCTCGTGAGGTGCGTGTCGTAGGAGACAACGTGGAGCAAGGGATCTACACCATCCAGGAGGCTCGCCGCATGGCGCAGCAGCAGGAGCTGGATCTCGTGGAGATTTCGCCCAATGCAGATCCCCCTGTCTGTAAGATCTTGGACTACCAGAAGTTTCTCTATCAGCAGAAGAAGAAGGCTAAGGAGCAGAAGGCTAACCAGGTCAAGACGACGCTCAAGGAGATCCGCTTCGGACCTCAGACGGACGACCATGACTACAGCTTCAAGCTCCGCCATGCTATCAGCTTCCTGCAGGAGGGCAGTAAGGTCCGTGCTTATGTCTTCTTCCGCGGTCGGTCCATAGTCTTTAAGGACCAGGGGAAGCTACTCCTCCTTCGCTTTGCTAATGATCTCGAGGAGTATGCTCGGGTGGATCAGCTGCCTAAGCTGGAGGGTAAGCGTATGAGCATGCTCTTCTCTCCCAAGAAGGGAGTCGCTAAGAAGAAAGGTGACGACCGTAGTAACAATAATAATCACACCTCTGATGAGGGCTCTGACGCAAAGCCGGATGAGGAGGCGTAATAACGACCACGGCGGGAGCCGCGGCAATCACTAATTTATACATTAATAATCCATCAAGTCATGCCTAAGGTTAAGACTAATTGCGGTGCTAAGAAGAGATTTTCTCTCACCGGATCAGGAAAAATCAAGCGTAAGCATGCTTACAAGAGCCACCTCCTGGCATGTAAGTCCAAGAGGCAGAAGCGTGATCTCACCAATAACGGGCTGGTACATAAGTCCAATGAGCGTGGGGTCAAGAAACTGCTTGGACTTGCATAAGTAAGCCTCGACTACGTAAGATTTTAGTAACAGGATGATGAGCAGAGAAGTGCGGAGAGTAATGATCCGCCGCTTATGTCCACACAAATTTTAGAATCATGTCAAGATCAGTCAATCATGCCGCCTCCAAGGCGCGGCGCAAGAGAATCCTCAAGCAGACCCGTGGCTACTATGGCGCACGTCGTAATGTCTGGACGGTAGCTAAGAATACCTGGGAGAAGGGTCTTACCTACGCTTACCGCGATCGTAAGGTCAAGAAGCGCACCTTCCGTGCCCTCTGGATCCAGCGTATCAATGCAGCTGCACGTCAGGAGGGGCTCTCCTACTCTAAGCTCATGGGTATGCTCCACGAGAAGGGTATCGAGATCAATCGTAAGGTCCTCGCTGACCTGGCGATGAATCACCAGGAGGCTTTCAAGGCGATCGTGGATAAGGCTAAGGCCTAATCCTTCGTCTCAGTAATAGACTCGCATAAGAGCAGCATCGTAGTCCCTACGGTGCTGCTCTTTGTGACGTGATCCGATAAGACAACACACTTGACTTGGAAAAGTGTTATCTTTGTGTCTATCGTAATCATATACCGTAATCATGACTCTATTTAGCGTCAATATCAATAAAGTCGCCACTCTCCGGAATGCCCGAGGCGAGAATCGCCCGGACATCATCCAGGTGGCTAAGGACCTCCAGAGGATGGGGGCGCAGGGGATTACTGTCCATCCCCGACCCGACGAGCGGCACATTAAGTACGCCGACGTGCCGGCGCTGAGGCAGGTGGTCGACACGGAGTACAATATCGAGGGCTACCCCTCGGAGGACTTCCTTAGTCTCGTTACTCAGGTAGGTCCCGATCAAGTGACGCTGGTGCCGGATGCACCGGATGCGCTGACGAGCAGTGCCGGATGGGACGTGGAGTCGCACTTTGACGAGCTGGAGAAGATCATCGACCGACTTCATAGGGCGGGCATCCGCGCCTCGATCTTTGTGGATACCGACCTGGATAATCTCGCTGCCGCTCGGAGTGTGGGTGCGGATCGGGTGGAGATGTACACGAAGCCCTATGCCGACCTCTACCCGACACATCCGGAGGAGGCGGTTCAGCCCTTTGTCGCCTGTGCGAGACGGGCCAAGGAGCTGGGGCTCGGAGTCAATGCCGGTCACGACCTCAGTCTCGATAATCTGGCTCTCCTGCACAAGTGTATCCCCGAGCTGGATGAGGTCTCTATCGGTCATGCGGTGATCTGCGAGGCTCTCTATGAGGGATTTGAGACCGTGGTACGCAAGTATCTCGAGATCCTCAGCAAGTGAGACAAGCTTAGTATCGTAAACAAATCATATCAGAATAATATCAGATGAATTTCCTTCAAATAACGGCAGACACTCTGCCTCAGCTCTCTCAGGTGGCCGGATCTGCCGTCACCGATACGGAGACGATGAATCTGTGGGACCTGGCTGTCAAGGGAGGCTGGATCATGATTGTCCTGCTGCTTCTCTCGATCCTCGCCTGCTATATCTTCGTGGAGAGGGTGCTTTTCTACAATAAGGCAAGCAAGAGCAATCCATCCTTTATCGAGAAGACCCGCGACTACATCCGTGAGGGTAAGCTCGAGTCTGCCAAGGATCTCTGCGAAGCTGAGAACACTCCCGGTGCCAGGATGATCTCCAAGGGAATCGATCGCCTGGGACGCCCGACTGAGGAGATCATGGCTGCGATAGAGAATGTGGGAAATCTCGAGGTGCAACGCTTGGAGAAGTCTCTGCCTCTCCTCGCCACCGTTGCCTCCGGTGCGCCGATGATCGGCTTCCTCGGCACGGTGACCGGTATGATCCGCGCCTTCTACAATATGGCGCAGGCCGGAGCTAATGTCGATGTCTCCCTGCTCTCGTCCGGTATCTATGAGGCGCTGGTGACGACCGTTGGTGGTCTGATCGTCGGTATCCTCGCGCTCTTTGCCTACAATTACCTCACGACAAGGGTGGACAAGATCGTCTCCAAGTCTGAGTCTGAGGCTCTCGACTTCATGGATCTGCTCAATGAGCCCACCGTCACTTCTGCACGAAAGGGAGGAATACACTGATGAAGCTCAAGCGTAGATCAAAGGCAATAGGAGACTTTAGCATGGCGTCGATGACCGACGTCATCTTCCTGCTCCTGATCTTCTTCATGGTCTCGAGCACGCTGGTCGTGCCGAGCGCCCTGAGGGTCCTACTGCCCCGGAGCTCCCAGCAGACCAATGCCCGCCCCGTCACCCGTGTCACCATCACACCGGAGGGGGAGTACTTCGTCGGCATAGGTAATGGGGAGGATCGGCAGGTGACCTTCGACGAGATTGATCCCTTCCTGCAGGAGACCCTGGATCAGAATCCTGATATGTTCGTCGCCCTCTATGCGGATGAGGGTGTGCCGTACGGCGAGGTGGTGAAGGTGCTGAATATTGCGGTCGAGAACCGCTATCAGATGGTCCTCGCCACACGACCGCTCAAGGAGTAATCATGGCTCAAGCAAAGTACCGTGGAGGACGATAAGAGAAAAAAGCGGCAATGGATCTCAGCAGCAACCGCAGTGGGGATACACATCCTCGCCGTGGGGCTGCTCTTCGTCATCCTCATGCCTCCGATCAAGGTTCCTGACCTGCCGGCAGGGATCCTGGTCTCCATAGGCAATATGGCTGAGGCTGAGGGGACCTACGATCCGCACGAGATCATCCCACCAGAGGAGGTGGAGCCTGTAGAGCCGACTCCCACACCGCCCGACGAGGATCTGCTGACGCAGGACCTGCCGGAGGCTCCGGAGGTGAAGCAGGTCCAGCGGCAGGAGCCGAAGAAGGAGCAGGTGAAGAAAAAGGACACCCGTGCCGAGCAGGAGAAGCGGCGCCAGGACCGTCTCCGCGAGGAGCAGAAGAAGCGTGAGGCTGCCGAGGCTAAGCGTAAGGCTGAGATCGCCGGAAAGGTGGCAGGTGCTCTGGGGAATGCTCAGAATGCCTCCGGATCGGGAACCACTCCGTCCGGCTCCACCTCAGGCTATGAGGGCTCGCCGTCAGGCAATGTGACCGGCGGCGGTGCCGGCTCAGGAGTGGCAGGCTTCGGGGGCTGGTCACTTGCCGGACGTGACATTGTGGGAGGACTGAAGCGACCCGACTTCACAAAGAATGTGGAGGGACGCATCGTCGTCGCCATTACTGTCAATAGTAGTGGAAACGTCATCGCCGCCACGATCGCCCCCGGTACCACCATCGGAGACTACTCCATGCAGCAGAGTGCGATCAAGGCCGCCAAGGCGACGCGCTTCAGTCGAGCCGATCAGGTGAATAACCAGCGAGGCAAGATTACATACAAGTACGAGCTCCACTGAGCTCTTTAGATCAAGAAATTATGTCAAAGACAGCTTATATTATCCTAGCAGATGGATTTGAGGAGACCGAGGCGATGGGAGCATGGGATGCTCTCCGTCGCGGAGGTGTGGAGGCGAGCTTCGTCTCCATCAATGAGACGACCGCTGTAGAGGGCGCTCACGGGCTCCGCTTTACTGCCGATCATACGATCGAAGAGATCCGGAATCACCCCGCCGATGCGATCGCTCTGCCCGGTGGAGCTACCGGTACAGAGAATCTCTATCAGAGCGAAAAGGTCAGAGAGCTGATCACTACCCAGCTCTCTGACGGTCGTCTGGTAGGCGCCATGTGTGCCGCTCCCTCCGTGCTGGGGCGTATGGGTGTCCTGCGTGGCAAGCGAGCCACCGCTTACCCGGGATGGGAGAAGTACCTCGAGGGTGCTGAGGTCGTCGACGCGGAGGCTGTGGTGGACGGACAGATCATCACCGCAAGGGGTCCGCGCTACTGCTTTGCCTACGGTGTGGCGATCCTGTCGCAGCTCGAGGGAAGTGAGACAGCTGCTAAGGTGGCTCATGGCTTGCTTCTGGATGAGAGTGTGGAGCCGCTGAAGTTGTAATCTGAGGAGAAGAGTCTTATGGAGATCAATAAGGAAGAGATAAGGACGGGACTTAAGTTCTACAACACTGAGGATCGCAAGCTGGAGGACTTCCAGCCGCTCCAGTCGCCGCACGTCGGCATGTATGTCTGCGGCCCGACGGTCTACGGAGATGCCCACCTGGGGCATGCCCGACCGGGGGTCACCTTCGACATCCTATTCAGGTACCTGTCGCACCTGGATTATAAGGTCCGCTATGTCCGCAATATCACCGATGTCGGCCACCTGGAGCACGACTCTGATGATGGCGAGGACAAGATTGCGAAGAAGGCACGACTCGAGCAGATCGAGCCAATGGAGGTGGTGCAGCACTATCTGACTGCCTATCATCACAATATGGAGGCGCTCAACGTCCTCCCTCCCTCCATCGAACCGATGGCGAGTGCCCACATCCAGGAGCAGATCGAGCTGACTCAGCAGATCTTAGACAATGGCTTTGCCTATGTCTCGGGTGGATCGGTCTACTTCGATGTTGAGAAGTACGACAAGAAGTACAATTATGGTCGCCTCTCCGGTCGCAATGTAGAGGATATGCGGGCGAATACGAGACAGCTCGCCGGCCAGGATGAGAAGCGCAACCCCCTCGATTTTGCCCTATGGAAGGAAGCCTCCCCGGAACACATCATGAAGTGGAAGAGTCCCTGGGGCATCGGCTTCCCCGGCTGGCACTGCGAGTGCACCGCGATGGGACGCAAGTATCTGGGGGATCAGTTTGACATCCACGGTGGTGGACTGGATCTGGTCTTTCCTCACCACGAGTGTGAGATCGCCCAGTCGGTCGCCTCGATGGGTCATCCGATGGTCCGCTACTGGCTGCACAATAACCTGATCACCATCAACGGTCAGAAGATGGGCAAGAGCCTCGGCAACTTCATCACCCTGGATGAGGTCTTCAGCGGTAAGCACAAGCTCCTCGATCAGGCCTATGATCCGATGACGGTTCGCTTCTTCGTCTTGATGGCTCACTACCGCAGTCAGCTCGACTTCAGCAACCAGGCGCTGCAGGCTGCGGAGAAGGGGCTGACCCGACTCCACGAGGCCTACAA
Organism: uncultured Porphyromonas sp.; assembly: GCF_934359325.1. Taxonomy (GTDB): domain Bacteria; phylum Bacteroidota; class Bacteroidia; order Bacteroidales; family Porphyromonadaceae; genus Porphyromonas_A. The sequence goes on along the minus strand of NZ_CAKRLH010000008.1, from coordinate 13,215 downwards.
GGCACTCGACTCGCTCAAGCCTGCCGACGCTCAGAGCGCCGAGGTGAGGGACTTCATCCACGCCTCTTATGACCACCTCAATGATGATCTCAATACTCCGAAGGTAGTGGCAGAGCTCTTCGATGCCGCTCGGGTGATCAATACCGCCAAGAATGGCGATCAGCCGCTCACGGAGGAGCAGATCGCCGACCTGCGTCAGCTCTTTGATACCTTCCTCTATGGTGTGCTCGGTATGCGTCGCACCGGTGCCGGTCTCTCCTCTCAGCATCAGGAGGCATTTGACGGAGCGATGGATCTCCTCCTGGACCTTCGTCAGCAGGCTAAGGACAGGAAGGAGTGGACCGTCTCCGATGAGATCAGGGATCGCCTGACGGCGCTTGGCTTTGTTATCAAGGACACCAAGGACGGCGCTGAGTGGTCGATCTGACCTTGACTTTCCCTCTCACTATTACCGGTATTAGATTTCTCTAATACCGGTAATAGTTTTGTCTAATACCGGTAATAGATGCAACTAATACCGGTAATAGAAATGGCGATCTCTATCCGGCTGATACTCGCACCCTTATGGAGCCCTCTGTACAGCTGCCTTCCGCCGGCGGTGACAGAGATGATGTGAGATGCTGTACTTGAGGGCGATTGCCATGCAAAAGGGGATAAATAGGCTCGATATATCGAGAGAATTGTCTACCTTTGCAGTATAGAGGGGGAGAAAAGGGCCCGGTAGCTCAGCTGAATAGAGTGTCAGATTCCGGATCTGAAGGTCATGGGTTTGAATCCCATCCGGGTCACTCGATACATTTGTTGCGAAGTCGGTACGTGTACGTGCCGGTACCCCGAATTATTTCGCTACATTTGTGACAGAATAATAAAAAACCAAACAGACATCTATCATGAATTTCCTGAAATACCTAGGGACCCTCGTCATGCTTATCGGGGCCGGAGTGCTGGTCTTCATCGGTATTACCGGTGGTGCACAGGCAAATATAGGACTATTCGTAGGACTCGGTCTCATCCTCCTCGGCTATGTCCTCCACATCGTGCTGGACAAGAAGGCTTCCGAGCAGGAGCGTTTGCATAACTGAGCCATCCCTCTCCTCTCCTTCCCGACGTAGAGCAGAGCACTTCTGTCCTACAGATGGTAGAGGACCAATATTTCAAAGAAAATGAGATAGAGGAGCGGTGTATCCGGAGACACTGGGTGCGCCGCTCCTCTTCGAGTTATATCACATCACTAATCACGCGGACTTAGCGGACCATGCTTAAAATACTCAACGATCAGACTACTCAGAGACTGGTAGCCGGTGCTATGGAGGGCGTCGGCGCCCTGGATGAGCATCAGCTCGCGGAGAGGCTTGCAGATGCCTTCATGACACAGCTGCAGCGAGAGCTGAGGTCGAGACAGCACCTGATCGTCTTTGCCGGTCCGAGTATGGCGGGAGCTGTGTCGCTGCTTTCGGCAGTAACGCTCAATATGCTGGGACACACTACCGAGGTCATCCTGCTCAATGACAGTGGCTCGGGTGTCCTGCCGGAGGTGGTCTCCTGGGCCAAGACTCGAGTGCTGGAGTCCGGTCTCGAGCTGCGTGAGGTGAGTCAGGACTTTGCCCCACCCAAGATGGATAGCCGATCGATCGTCATCGATGGCATCTGCGGTACGGAGCAGCGGGGGCGCTTTACCGGTAGTCTGGCGAATGTCTGCCGATTTATAAATAAGAAGCACCCCTTTACCATCTCTCTCGATATGCCTTCCGGTCTCTGCGCCGAGGATAATGGGGATAATGACCCGGATGCAGTCATTCATGCTGATGTGACCTACGCCTTTCACTCTCCCAAGCTCGCCTTCTTCCTCAGGGAAAATGCGGCACTCGTGGGCGACTGGAAGGTGCTAAGCATAGGTCTGGACGACAACTCCCTCGCAAGCGACGTCCGATACTACCTCCTCGAGGACGGAGACATGGAGGGGGCCTTCGGCTCACGCAAGCGATTTACCAATAAGTACGACTACGGTCGGACGCTACTCATCGCCGGATCTAAGGGGATGATGGGTGCCTCTATCCTTGCGGCAAGGGCTGCGATGCGAGCCGGTACAGGACATCTCACTGTACATCTCCCCGCCGGTGCCGATACGATGATGCACCTCGCCGTCCCTGAGGCGCTGGTTACGGAGGATCAGTCGACGGAGGGCTTCACAGGTACAAGTGAGGACCTAAGTCACTATGATGCGATCGCCGTGGGACCCGGTCTGGGTCGGAGCGATGCTACCGGTCGTGCACTCATGGAGCTCATCGAGAGCAGCAATCGTCCGATGATCCTCGATGCCGATGCACTCTACCACCTCTCCAAGTGTCCGGAGAAGCTCAGCGTCCTCACCGCCGGCTCGATCCTCACACCCCATGCGGGGGAGTTCGATCGCCTCTTCGGCCCCTCCGAGAGCGACTACGAGCGGCTGATGAGAGCGATCGAGATGGCCTCTCGTTATGCATGCTATATCGTACTCAAGGGTCCCTTTACCGCCACCTGTACTCCGAGAGGGCGGGTGATCATCAACTCGTCCGGCAATCCCGGTCTCGCCACGGCCGGCACAGGAGATGTGCTGACCGGGATCATCCTGGCACTGCTGGGCAAGGGGATCAAGCCACTGCATGCCTGCGTGGAGTCGGTATTTATCCATGGCTATGCAGCTGATCTCTATCGGAATGAGGCGTCTGAGGAGACGCTGACGGCGTCCGATGTAATCGATCGAATCCCGATGGTGTACAAGGGATTTCAGGACTACTCCTCGCCCTGGGACAGGACCCTCTGAGTAGAAGAGGTAAGAGAATAGGCAAAAGACAATTTATAAAATATGCGAATAGGAGACTCGGCTCTCATGCCACCGGTGACGATGTCACTGATATGCGTCAATGGAGTAATGCTGGTCGCCCTCTGGCTCTGTCAGAGAGTGGGTATAGATCTCAATTTCTTCCTCGGTCTGCACTACTGGCAGGCGCCGAGCTTCAAGCTCTACCAGTTTGTGACCTACATGTTTATGCATGGTGGGTTCAGCCACTTCTTCTTCAATATGTTTGCCCTCTGGATGTTCGGTACAGTGATCGAGCGGACCTGGGGTGCGGAGCGGTACCTGATCTACTACTTTGTCTGCGGTCTGGGTGCGGCACTGGTGCAGGAGATCGTCTGGGGCATCGGGATGTCTCCCGCCGCACTGGCATACTATGGGGACTACTTGATCACTGTGGGAGCGAGTGGGGCGATCTTCGGGATCCTGCTCGCCTTCGGGATGCTGTACCCCAATACACCGCTCTTCATCATGTTTATCCCCATCCCGATCAAGGCTAAGTGGATGGTGATCGGCTACGGCATCATGGAGCTCTTCGCCGGGGTCTCGCAGACGGGAGACAATGTCGCACACTTCGCCCATCTCGGCGGGATGATATTTGGCTTCTTCCTCATTAAGTACTGGCGCAAGCGTGATAAGAAACGGGTACGTGATGGGGTGCAGGAGTTTTTCTGAGACAGCCCATGGGCGATCGGAGACATAGAGTCAGTCTACTGAGCGCGACCGGGAAGCTTATCTGGCTGGTCGTGATGGCGGTGGCATTTCTCCTCTACGGGGGAGCGCTGCTCTCTCCCGTCGTCTCCCCGCTGAAGACTCAGATCCCTGCGTTTCTCAATCTCTCCTTCCCCGTCCTCTTGCTCGGCATCGTGCTCCTGCTCGTCTGCGCTCTCATCATGAGGCTCTGGCGGTCAGCTGTTGCCTGTCTGCTGCTACTGCTGCTGAGCGGGGGCTATATACTGACCTACTTCCCGCTGCACCGCACCTCGCTGAGTGAGGAGAGAGACCTGAGGGTCGTCTCGTACAATGTCGCCAACATGGCACTCACGGACGAGGAGGGTGTCCCACGCGCTCTCCGGATCCTCGAGGGGTCTGATGCGGACGTCATCTGCCTGCAGGAGGGGATCTCTCCCGAGCAGATAGGGCGGTATGGGAAGAAGTGCCGGCAATTCCTCTCGCGCTATCCGTATCGCCGATTCTACGCTGACGACCGGCTGCTTCTCCTCAGCCGGTTCGACATCATTGATGGCGGTATGATTGACTACAAGTCTTACGCCAACGGCTCTGCCTGGTACCTCCTTCGCATCTCGCCCGATCGGTCATTGCTTCTCGTCAATAACCATATGGAGAGTTACAGTCTGGGTAGTGAGGAGAAGGAGACCTTCCGAGGCTATCTGACCAAACCGAGTCTCGAGGAGATGAAGAACCGACTCCTGGCGATCAAGCGGCGGCTGGGACCATCGCTCAACGTACGAGCCGGTGCCGCGAATGCTGTGCGGGACAAGGTGAGATCGCTCCAGCGTGACCTTGCACCTACTTATACCATCATCTGTGGTGACTTCAATGACACACCCATGTCCTATTGCTACTCCCGGATCCGGGATGACCGAAGCGATGCCTTCGTACAGACCGGAAGGGGGATGGGGGTATCATTTAATGAGCCACTCTATGCATTTAGAATCGATCACCTCTTCTACGAAGGTCCGCTGAGAGCCATGGCTGCAGAGATCCCGAGTCATAAGGACTGCAGCGATCACAATCCGCTCTTGGTGGACTTCAAGACCCTGGATACAAAAGAATAAGCTCCCATGTCAAGTAAAGTCAGATCTTTTCTCGCCCGCCTGATCACCGGAGTGCTCTACGTCTCGGTGATACTCTTCGGGATACTGACCGACTCGGTCAATATGATGGCTGCGATCTTTGCCATCCTTACCTCCTTTGCCACCTACGAGTATCAGACCATTACTCAGGTCAATAGGTACTTCCCGATCCTCAAGACGGTGCATGCGGTGATGGCAGGTGTACTCTTCTTTATCATCTTCAACGTCATCTCTCAGGGCTATACCTACAAGCACCTGCTGATTGCAGTCCTGCCGTATGTCGCCTACTACCTCTTCTACATCATCACGGAACTCTTCCGGAGACGTCCACGGGCGATCGAGGAGATAGCGCACGCCTTCTTCTCACACCTCTATACGACGGTTCCTTTCGGCGCGATGATGTTGCTCTGCTATATGGCTCCGGAGGATACGGGGCAGTACATGCTGAGCTTCGACCACACGTTCTGGCTACTGCCGATATTTGTATTTATCTGGCTCAATGACTCCGGCGCCTACTGCGTCGGTAGTATGATCGGCAAGCATCAGATGGCGCCGCACATTTCTCCGCACAAGACGGTCGAGGGACTGCTGGGTGGTATTGCTTTCACGCTGCTGGGAGCGGTAGCCTTCTATTACTTCTTTCCGGCGGTGACCAGTTTGGTCAATTGGCTGATCCTTGCCGCCATAGTCGGTTTCTTTGCCACTTGCGGGGATCTCTTTGAGAGCTTGCTGAAGCGCTGCTATGACGTGAAGGACTCCGGGCATATACTCCCGGGACACGGAGGCATACTGGATCGCATCGACAGTACGATCCTCGCGGCACCTCCCGCATTTATCTACATTATCCTCTTTATCTACCTCTGACGGTTAGCCGAGTAGTCCCTCTGGCAGCGTAAGGCGGAGGATATGGTGCTCCTCATCCAGCGCCTCTACCCACTCTGCTACCCAGGGGAGTAGGTGCTCTGAGCCATCGTCCGACCGCACGCTCAGCAGCACATTGGCGGTGCTGTCGTCGTACCGCTCCACTACGCCGAGATAGGCATCGTCGTTGGAGCTGTAGACTCTCCAACCGAGCAGACTCCGGTAGTCCCTGCTCTCATCCTGAGTCAGGTCGTGCTGCTCACCCGGAGCGGCGAAGGTGGGGCAGCCGCGGTAGCGCTCTGCCGTCTCCACATCATCCACACCGGAGACCTTTACGACCACTTGGCCACTCCGATCCACTAACTCCTCGATCTCAAAGGGAACCTTGATCCCCTCTATCTCGATGAAGATAAAGTCGTCCAGCGCCGTCTCCGGGAAGGAGTCGACGATGAAGTCCCCGGTCGTCCCATACGGCTTAAGTATGGGACCGAGGGCAATGTAGTGCTCAGGCAGTGCCCTGAGATCGGTAGGTTTCATCGGTGGAAGTCTTTAGTCGATGCGGCTTATCGAGGCACCGATGGCATTCAGCCGCTTATCGATATTCTGATAACCGCGGTCGATCTGCTCGATGTTATTGATCCGGCTGGTACCGCTTGCGGACATGGCGGCGATAAGGAGTGCAATACCGGCACGTATATCCGGTGAGTCCATCGTCGCGGCGCGGAAGGGGTGCGCCCGATCCAGTCCGATGACCGCCGCTCTGTGCGGATCGCAGAGGATGATCTGAGCACCAATGTCGATCAGCTTGTCGACGAAGAAGAGCCGGCTCTCAAACATCTTCTGATGGAAGAGTACGCTCCCTCTCGCCTGCGTCGCCGCCACCAGCATCACGCTGATGAGGTCCGGAGAGAGTCCCGGCCAGGGTGCGTCAGCAATCGTCAGTATGGAGCCGTCCATAAAGGTGTCGATCTCATAGTGCTCCTGTGCCGGGATAAAGAGGTCATCCCCCCTCATCTCGGTTCGGATCCCGAGCCGCTCAAAGGCGCGCGGGATCATCGCCATCTCCTCTATGTGAGGATTGACGATCGTCAGCTCTGAGGCGGTCATGGCAGCCATGCCGATGAAGCTCCCCACCTCGATCATATCCGGCAGGATCCGGTGGCTTGCCCCACCGAGATGGCTGACTCCCTCGATGGTCAGCCTATTGCTTGCGCCGCCCTCGATCTTAGCCCCCATCGAGATCAGCAGTCGGCAGAGCTGCTGAATGTAGGGCTCGCAGGCGGCATTGTAGATCGTGGTGGTACCCTCCGCCAGCACTGCCGCCATGATGATATTGGCAGTGCCGGTAATGGACGCCTCGTCCAATAGCAAATACTTCCCGTGGAGACCCTCCTTGGCTCTAAGGGAAAAGAGCTCCCTATCCTCGTCGTAGTCAAAGGAGGCTCCCAGGTTAATGAACCCCTGGAAGTGGGTATCCAGGCGTCGGCGTCCAATCTTATCTCCTCCCGGCTTGGTGATCGCCGCCTTGCCGAAGCGCGAGAGCAGAGGACCTACCAGCAGGATCGATCCCCGCAGCTTGCGACACTTTGTGAGAAACTCCTCCGAGTAGGCGAAGTCCAGATTGACGTCATCAGCCTGGAAGCAGTAGGTGTCCTCACTCTCCTTCGTCACCTTGACGCCCAGGTCCATCATCAGACGGATGAGATTCATCACGTCCAGGATATCCGGGACGTTGGCGATGCGGACCTCTTGGTCGGTGAGCAGAGCTGCGGAGATGACCTGGAGAGCTTCATTCTTAGCTCCCTGCGGGACGAGGGTTCCCCTCATCTGCCGACCGCCCTCTATGACAAATGCGCCCATGATACTTATCGTCTTTTCTTCTTATTACGATTTCCTCCCTTATTCCCTCGTCCCCGGTTGTTATTCTTCCGGTTATTATTGTTACTCTTCTGAGGGTTATTGCCGGACGGAGCTGTGAGAGCCCCTGCCTCCGGTAACGTGCAGATATGCTCATCGAGGTAGATCTCGCCCTTGGAGAGCTCGTACAGGTCGGCAAAGATCTTGGAGTCGGCGACAGAGGACTTATTCCAGCTGCAGTACTGACGCTTCATCTCCACGGCAGTGACCCTCGCCAGCTCATCTCGCTCCTCTCCCTCCGGCAGACCCTTGACGATCTCCACCATACGCTCTATCACATGACCGTAGTGGCGGTAGATCGGGGGCCTCTGGGTATTGTCGTCCAGCCTCCGGACCATCGGCTCCTCGTACTCCTCCTGAGAGGTGACGGGGTAGGGGAAGTCCACCTCCAGTCTGAAGCGGGACATGATATAAAGGTGATCCCACAGCACCTGCTCGAAGTCCTCTCGATCCTTGTCCGTCGTAGCAAAGGAGCGCATCGTGTCGATGATCGTCTCGGCACACTGCTGACGGGTCGCCGGATCCTCGATCTCAACACAGCGGTCGACCATATTCTGGATATTACGTCCGTACTGAGGGAGGATCAGCGGCTTGGCGTCGTTTTCCTTGTAGTCTTGTAGCATATATCTTATTTCTTCTTGTCGAGACGGGTCCGGATCTTCTTGGTCTCCTCCTCGTAGCCGGGCTTACCTAGGAGCGCAAACATATTCCGCTTATACTCCTCCACACCGGGTTGGTTGAAGGGATTGACGCCCAGGATATAGCCACTGATTCCGACCGACTTCTCGAAGAAGTAGAAGAGCTGACCAATGTAGTACTCGCTCAGCTCCGGGAGCTCGAGACGCATCACCGGCACGTCCCCATCGAGGTGGGCAAGGATGGTACCGGTCTCCGCATTCTTATTGACGAAGTCGACCTGCTTCCCGGCGAGGTAATTGAGCCCGTCGAGATTGTCCTTATCCTCAGGTACGACGACGGAGCGGCGCGGTCTCGTGACGCTCACAAAGGTCTCGAAGAGATTTCGCTCCCCCTGCTGGATCATCTGACCGATCGAGTGAAGGTCGGTGGTAAAGTCTGCCAGGGTGGGGAAGATACCCTTCCCGTCCTTCCCCTCGCTCTCGGCGAAGAGCTGCTTCCACCACTCACCTATGTAGTGGAAGCGGGGGTTGAAGTTATTCAGGATCTCGATCACCTTACCGTGGCGGTAGAGGGCGTTGCGGGTCGCTGCGTAGCGCACCGCCATATTCTCCTCGCCCGTGGCATTGCGCCCGATATGCTTCTCCATATCCTGAGCACCTCTCACGAGAGACCGGATGTCGCAGCCGGCAGCCGCCAGCGGCACCAGTCCCACCGGTGTGAGGACAGTGAAGCGTCCGCCTACCGGATCCGGGATGACGAAGGTCTTATAGCCCTCATCATCGGAGAGCTTGCGTAGAGCTCCCTTGTGTGCATCGGTGATCGCAATGATGTGCTTGCGTGCAAAGTCGACCCCCTCCTGTGCCTCCAGGAGCTCCTTCAGCAGTCGGAAGGCAATAGATGGCTCAGTCGTGGTGCCGCTCTTGGAGATATTGATAATGCCAAACTTCCGACCCCTCAGGAGGTCGATCAGCTCGGCGAGGTAGTCCTCGCTCACCTGATTGCCGGCAAAGAGAAGTCTGGGACCGCTCTGCTCCTTATAGTCAGCAAAGGAGTCTCTCACCCCATCGTAGACCGCCCGGATCCCGAGGTAGGAGCCGCCGATACCGACAGAGACCACGAAGTCGCACTCCTCTCGGAGAGGCTTCACGGCGGTCTCGATCTCGGTCATGATCTCATCGGTGATCGAGGAGGGTAGGGAGACCCATCCGAGGAAGTCGTTCCCGGGGCGATCGCCGACGTATAGTGACTCATGCGCAGCATCCGCCTCCCGGAGGAGAGAGTGATACTCAGCCAGCAGCTCGTCGCTGCATAGGGCGTTAGTGATGTCGAGAGAGATAAAGTCCATATGTGCTCGTATCTTCATTCATTGTTTTACTTATACGCAAATATACCTATAATCTCTTCTTGTCTTCGGATCTGCGGGAAAAGTTTGCAAGACAGTCCGAGGGACTTCACCCTCCACGGGCAGGAGGTCCTTCTTCAGGCTCACTCTATGATTTCTGTGGCATCCGATCCGGGGCATTTCTATTACCGATATTAGTGATGACTAATACCGGTAATAGTGATGACTAATACCGGTAATAGATCGAAGCCACTTCAGACACCTCCGATACCTTTATCGGACAGCAAAAAAAAGAAGCCCTGTCGGAGGACTCTCCGGCAGGGCTTCTTAGGATAGGTCGGGGTTAGTCCGGCTTACTTTACTTCAGCTCGAAGTACCTCGACGGCGCGCTTGATCTGGGTGTCACGACCCTGAAGCGCCTCGTTGAAGTCCAGGGGCTGCTTGACATCCGGCTCTACCTGATGGTTCTCGAGGTAGTAGCCATCCTTCGTCATGTAGCCGATGGCGGGGACGCCGAAGTAGATGGCGGGGTTCTGGAGGGTGATCCAATTCACGCTCGACATGGTTCCCGCAACCGGCATACCGACGATCTTACCGATCTTCATCGTCTGGTAGACCCATGGGGTGCCGTGGGCATTGGAGTAGTCCGCCTCGCAGGTGACCATGACGCTCGGCTTAGTCCAGCGGCGTGATGGCATCGGACAGTAGTCGCGTCCCTTCGTCATCTGTTCCAGATACTTGGTCCCGGTGAAGAGTACCTCGATGTCCTCGTGGAGACGGCCACCGCCATTATTACGGATGTCGATCACGATGCCGTCGCAGTTATAGTACTTCCCAAGGGCATCGGAGTAGACCTTGCGGAAGCTCTCGTCATCCATCGAGGGGATGTGGACGTAGCCGAGCTTGCCGTCAGAGAGCTTCTTTACCTCCTCGGCACGCTGAGATACCCAGCGCTTGTAGAGTAGGTCGCTGAGTCTGCCGGAGGAGATGGGCTTGATCGTCTCCTCCCAGCGTGCGCCGGTCTTCGGGCAGTAGAGGGAGATGAGGGTCTCGCGGCCGACCTTACCCCTCAGGAGGGGGAAGTAGTCAGTCTTTGCGTCGATCTTCTCGCCATCGATGGCAGTGATGTAGTCACCGGCCTCGACCTTGGAGCGGAAGGTGTCGAATGGACCACCGATGACCACTTCGTCGATCTTGAGACCCTTGTCGGAGGGTGTCCAGTCGAGGAAGAGTCCCAGCTCTGCGGTGGAGGGACTACTGATCGGTCCTCTGTAGCCGCTGCCGGTATGGGAGACATTCAGCTCGCCGAGGAGCTCAGAGAGCATGTCGGAGAAGTCCTGATCATTGGTGATATAGGGGAGGAACTTCTCGTAGTGGTCGGTCAGCTCGGGCCAGTTGGCTCCATTGATGTTGGTGATGTCCTCGTAGAAGATCCTCTCTCCCTCCTCGCGGCGTACGTAGTCGTACTCGAAGCGGCGCTCGTCAGCGGGACGGAGTTTCATGCGGGCGTCGTAGGAGACAGACTCTATCTTCTCGCTCGGGAGAGACATCTTCTTCATATCCCTTGAGCCGATCATGAAGATCTTGTCCCCCTTGCTGTCGGGCATAAAGTTGTAGAAGGGACCGTCGAGCTTCTTGAGCAGCTCTACATCGCCCTTGCGGAGGTCCTTCTTCCATAGGTCGTATCCACCCTCGAAGGCAGACATATAGTAGAGTGTCTCTCCGTCAGAGGTGATGAAGGCATCACCGAGCTCTGAGGAGACGGGGGTGAGGCGCAGGATGCGGTGGTCGATATTGTCGAGCTCGACACGGATATCCTTCGTGGTGTCGTCCTCCTTCTCGGCTTTCTTGTCGTCCTTCTTGGCCTGCTCTTTCTCCTGCTCCTTAGCCTTCTTCTCCGCGTCGGAGAGGAGCTTGTACTCCTCCTCGTCGAGGACGAACTTGTCGTAGCTCTCGCGATTGAGGAAGACGATCATCACGTCATTCATCGAGCCCCAGGAGGCGTGGTTGCGCATACCGTACTGCTCGGAGGTGTAGATGATCGCATTGCCATCCATCACGAAGCGGGGACCCATGGCGAAGTAGCCGGACTGGGTGAGGTTGTGGATCTCAGGATTGGTCTCGGTCGCACTGACGAGGGCGACATCGTAGTAGGGGTTGTGGCCGTTGTCGACGATGCTCATGGCGATCCACTTGCTGTCGGGTGACCAGGTGAAGTCGATCTGTCCGTCGCGCTCTACCTGATACCGTCCGTCGGTGATCTGGCGCTCCCGCTTGGTCTCGGTATTGTAGATCACGAGACGGCTGCGATCCTTGAGGTAAGCGAGGTCCTTGCCGTTGGGGGCAAATTGGGGGCAGGTCTTCTCCGACTTGTCGCCGGGGATGAGGAGCTTCTCGTCGATCAGTGTGCTGTGGGGGAAGTCCGGATCCTCGCTTCGCTTGATGGTGGCGACGTAAAGGTCGCTCTTGCCATTGCGCTCACTCGCATAGACGATCGTGCGGTTGTCGCCAAAGGTGACATCGCTCTCGGCTGCGGGGGTATTGGTGATGCGCTTTGTCGTGGTGTAGTCCGCCGAAGTGACGAAGACCTCACCGCGGATCACGAAGGCGACCTGCTTGCCGTCCGGGGAGATGGAGGCGGAGGTGATACCGGAGCGGAGTGTGATCTCCTGCTCGGGCTCCTCGACGTAGTCGCTGAGGATGCTCACCTGCACGCGCTGCGGCTGGGCGCCGGGGCGGAGGGTGTAGATCTCGCCGTCATACCCGTAGCAGAGGGTGCCGTCGGCAGCAGAGGAGAGGAAGCGGACCGGGTGGTCGGTGTAGGAGGTAAGTTGCTTGACATTCTGACCATCGACGGAGGCGGAGAAGATGTTGAAGCAGCTCTTTGCGCCACGCTCACTGAGGAAGTAGAGCGTCTTGCCGTCAGCTGAGAGAACCGGGTTACGATCCTCACCCTTCCAGGTGACGATGGGGGTGTACTTCTTACTCTTGAAGTCATACCGCACGATGTCACGGGTGACGGAGGAGGTGTGGTGCTTGCGCCACTCATTCTCCATCCCCTTATTGTCCTCATAGATCAGTCCTGATCCGTCGGGGAGAAGTACGCCTGCTGCGAGAGGCGTCGGCATCACCATCTCCGTTCGTCCGCCCTCGGCGGGGATGCGGTAGAGCTCGTTGTATCGTCCGGGGAAGATGGCACTGGACGCAGGATCCTGGATGTGGGCTGCGTAGAGGATGTGCTTGCCGTCGAGACTCCAGGAGATGGGCTTCTCGCTTGTACTGTGAGTGGTGACACGCTTCGCCTGACCGCCACGGGCGTCCATGACGTAGATGTCCTCTCGCCCATCGGTGCGGGTGCTGACGAAAGCGAGCTTAGAGCCGTCCGGGCTCCACATGGGACGATAGTCGTACCCCTCTGAGGTGGTGAGGCGTCGTGCCGTGCCGCCCTGAGTGGCGACGCTGAAGAGGTCCCCCTGGTAGGAGAAGGCGATCTCCTTGCCATCCGGAGAGATGGCGGGATAGCGCATCCAGAGAGGTCTCTGCTCCTGAGCGGAGAGTATGGTCGCCGCTGTCAGTGCGACGCTTACCGTCAGGATGATCTTCCTTAGATTCATTTCGATTACAGTTAAGTGGTTTGATGTGATATGAGTCTGGCTTAGCCTCCCCCGTGACTTTTGCAAAAATAGTGAATTTATGGCAATGTGGGACTCCTCACTCGCCGTCCCTCGCTCGGATTGCGCGAGAGTGTGCCAAATAAGTATATTTGTGCAGTAATCGGAATGATCACACACGAGAGCGAGATA
>NZ_CAKRLH010000007.1 GCF_934359325.1 uncultured Porphyromonas sp. | reverse complement strand
TCATAGATATGATGAACGTATTGATTGTAATGATTTTTTCTGTCTCGCTGGGCAAAAGTACCCATTTTTTACCACTTTATTTTTGCCAACTGGTTTCGTATTACCCCGATTATATCAAGAGTGCACACGGGACGGCAATTTTGACAAAACCGCTCTGTCCAAACCATACTAAGCCCACAAAATAGTCTCTATCATCAAAGACTTCTCAACCTCTGGATTTCTGCACGAATTTCCTCAACAACAGACAAATTATTGATCTCGTTATCAACACTATAAACTATAAATACCTTTCCTTTAAAATCTCGACTAAAGCTATCAAAGCTTGCTTGCATCCTCTCTGACACAGAATAATTGCCAAAATTAGCCATAGCCGTTATCGGCTTAATCTGAAGACCGAAAGCAATTGATCTTGACTTGTCAACGAAACCAATATAGTCGACATCACCTGCATGGTCTAATTCCTCTGGGCTCTCTTCAAAATCAACATCGCTGAATTCTTCTGCCAAATAACCATTCACCACTGATTTTTCTCGCAAGTAACCATCGTAAGTACGATTAATTGTCAGATTGTAAATGTAATCACAACAATCCTGCTTCGTTAGGCTACGAAACGCTGCAGACCATTCGGGGATCACAACTACCTGTATCTTTTCGTACAATCGTTCTCCAAGCTCTCGTATGCTTTTTTCGGTTATTTTGACTTGATTTTTACCTGCCGTTTTGGCGTTCTCAAAGTACCACTCCCGCCACTCCTCAATAGTATCAGGCTGACACTCTCTAATGAGTGCCATAACCGCTCCAACTTTTTTGGGTCTGGATAGTTGATATGTTTGAGTGGCGTAGTTAAGGACTTTCTCCTTCTTGCCAAACTCCATTGAGTACTTCTTAACGTTACTCTTTTTCATCTCGTGATAAAATGTTCAAGTAGAGTTGTGATTATCGAGGACTTATCTCAATTCAAGTGGTAGTAGTTTGACAATAGACTATCTGTCGGCATTCACAAGTGCCATAAATTTAGACTTATACTTAAAGTCAAACGAGCAATCCACAGTTGCTAACTTTCTCTTAAGAAGGTGAGCATTGACAAACGTCATATTCTCTAGGTAGAGGTAGACCATAAGATTATTTTCTTCATCATACTTTACACTATCATATCTTATAAAAACCCGTTTTCCACGGACAAGATTTACGAGATAGGCAACGGCTTGGTCGGACGTCAAAAGATTCCTCTTTATTCCTATCAGCCTAATTTTCAGATCATTACTTAGCTGAAGTAACTCAGGGCTAAAAACAGCTTTCACGGAAAAGAGATCATTCCGTTTTCCACTGCTATTTGCATCAATTTTTGATCCATATTGCAACTTCTTCACATCTATCTTCTTATCCAATCGGTGGAAGTCCACAAATTGGTATGGCAACTGGCTTATAAGTATGTTAAAGTCGTTAACCTTCCTAGTCTGCTTGAGAACTTTAATCTCAGTCTCTTCTAAAAGAGACCCTTCTCTTATTTTGCTCGTGATAACGGGTAGAAAGTTCTCGTTGATCTCGTACCCGATAGAATTTCTGCCCAATTTTCTTGCCGCCAATGATGTAGTGCCACTTCCCAAAAATGGATCTAAAACCGTTTCTCCAGGAAACGAAAACATTTTGATGAGTCGGCGAGGTAGTTCTTCCGGAAACATAGCTAAGTGTTTATCCTGCTTAGCTCCATTGAAGTACCAATGACCGCTAAAGTAGGTATTCCACTCTTCGTTAGTCATAGCCGCGCTTTCTTTCTGTTGTTTTGAAGGTTTGGGTGCCACACCCCGTTTTTTAAACAACAGAATGTACTCAAAGTCTAATTTTACGATACCATTTCTTGGGTATGGATAGCTACCCATAACGCTCCCCCCTCCGGATGTATTCATAGTGGTTGATTTCTGCCAGATTATTTGCCCCATAAAGTCAAAACCGATCACCTCACAGAATTTTATAATTTCTGTATGAATTGGAATAACTTTGTATCGTCCATAGTAAGTGGAGCGGGCGAACTGGTCGCCTATATTCACACATAAGCGGCAACCTTTCTGCAACACCCTAAAACACTCACTCCATACTAAGTTTAAGTGATTGACATAGGTCTCGTAATCATCGTTAAAACCAATCTGATCATCTACCCCATAATCTTTCAGCTGCCAGTAGGGAGGGGATGTTACTATTAAGTGAACGCTTTCATCAGAAAGTTCTGCCATATGGCGACTATCGCCATTGACAATCGTATGTTTGGTACTAAGTAACATTACTACATAAATAGGATGATGGAAAAAGAACGAATTTCCAGCGCTATAAAGTAAGAGGGTTCCAAAAGACTTTCAACTCTTGACTGGCTATAAATCCATTCAACACCTATACAAATATAACCAAAATACTAACAAGTCGGTATATCTCAATAATAGGGGCGGAGGAGGGCGGCAAATCGGGTGTCGGGTAAGATCGGGGTGAGCAGCGTGGGAGCGTCGCTCAGGGGAGAGTCGGTGAGGTAGAGGGGGAGGCCGGTGAGGCTCTGAGGGGAGGTGATCTCGTAGAGGTAGGTCTGGCCGCTTGGCTCGGCGTAGCGGCGCGACAGCTCGAGGGCGATGTGCCCCATCGTCCGCCGGAGATTGATCTCCACAGAGGGGGCGAGCCGCAGGTGGTCGCCATCCATCCAGACCACGGTGTCGATGCCGAAGAGACCGGTGTAGCCGTGGAAGTCGTAGTCTCGGAGTCGCTCCAGCAGATGCGCCACATACTCCTCGTGCGTGGGCGTGGTGGGCTGCCGGCGGAGTTGCTCCAGCACCACCTCCCGGGGGGCGACGAGACTGGCACCATAGCGACCCTGACCGGTGGTGAAGAGATGGACACCCACGTACTCGATCCCGCCATCGGGGTGGCGGACAAACTCGTACCCTCGGTCTGCCACCCGATCGAGCCACGGCTCTAAGTAGAGCTCCTGATGCTTCTGGAGCATCTCACGAAGCTCCGGTATGGACTTCGGGAAGAAGACCCCACGACCGGAGCTGCTGAAGTCGAGCTTGGCGACCCAGCGGGCCTCCTTTGGCAATTCGCTCTCCCTCGACACCCGCCGAGGCGGCATCATAGGGCCGAAGAGCGATGGTTCGTATAGTTTTTCCCACAACTCCAGTGACCGCTCCCGACTCGCGAGCCGGCGCATCTCATCCGGGTCATACTCGATCCCGGGGACTTCAGGAGCCGCTCCCCACGGTATAATCCGGTCGCCAGCCTCCACCCGGCTGACCATTTGCTCTGTCCGCAGCTCCATAGGGAGGTCCTCCGGCACCAGCACCCCCTCGCCCTCCGCAGCGTAGTAGATCGGCAGGGTGGCGAGATCATGCCGCAGCTGCCTGACAGGTTTCGTTGGTGTGTAGTGAGGCTGCCGCCGCTTAGCGGAGAGTTCGTACCCGGGATTGAAGTAATGGAGGATCACTCTCTCGTGTAGTGATAGAGCAGGTGTCGGTCGCGTAGCAGGATGCGGTCAGGAGTCAGCGCGTTAAGCGACGGAGCTTTCACCCCCTCACCGAGCGTCACATCCGGTACCTGCTCCACGTAGATCTCATCCCAGAAGTCCGCCTCCAGGAACGCCCTCAGCGTCTCTGCCCCTCCCTCGACGAGGAGGGAGGTGACATTCTCCATCAGAAGGTAGGACATACTCTCCGGCGAGACGCTGCGGAGGAGCTCCCAACCGGGATCCAGGTCGACCTCCTGCGAGGAGAGGAGAAAGCGCTTAGGCGAGTAGGGCGAGAGCGGCCAGTAGCGATTGGTGAGCGACGGGCGATCCAGCTCAAGGGTCCTCCTGCCCACCATAATCCCGCTGCAGCAGCTCCGGAGCCGGTGAACCAGCATCCGGGTATGAGGGGTGGAGAAAGTGACCGGGCGCTCTTCCGAGCTTTGCCGAAGCCGATCGAGGAAGTGATCCGCCGACTCCGCCCACTTCAGAATAATATATGGTCTTCCTTGCTCCTGATTGGTGAGAAAAACACGCGCCACCTGCCGGCACTGCTCCTCGAGGCAGCCGGCGGAGACCTCTACGCCGGACTGGCGCAGGAGGCTGATCCCCCGTCCGGAGACGAGCGGATTCGGATCCAGGCAGCCGACGACCACCCGCCGGATGCCCCTTGAGATCAGCATACGGGCGCAGGAGGGGGTTCGTCCCTGATGGGAGCAGGGCTCGAGAGTGACGTAGAGCGTGCTGTCGGGGATCTTCGACTCATCCTCGGGGGCAACAGAGGCGAGACAATTCACCTCCGCATGCCCCTCTCCGCACCGCTGATGATACCCCTCACCGATGACCCTATCCTGCCAGACCAGCACCGCTCCGACACGGGGATTGGGGCAGACAGCCTGCAGCTCAGCACGGCGGGCGAGGTCGACGGCTCGCCACATGTATCTCTCGTCGTCACTTGTCATTGTTTATGGAAAATGCTTGTATCTTTGCTACATATGGATATCCAGGGCTATTGTCGTCATACCGCAGAGCGCCTCGCCGGCTATTATACCGACCGGCGGGAGGCTGCCGGACTCTCCCGTCGTCTTCTCGAGGAGGTGACGGGGAGGGGCTACCCTGAGATGATCCTCTCCGACTACAAACTTACGAAAAAGGAGACCGAGACCCTCACGGACTACACCGATCGGCTCTTAGAGCACGAGCCACTGCAGTACATCCTCGGTCGTGCCGACTTCGGGGAGCTGACGCTGGCGACCGCCCCCGGAGTACTTATCCCCCGCCCGGAGACAGCCACCCTCTGCGACCTGATCGATGAGAGGAACTGGCTTCGAGATGGGGAAGAAGTGGCAGACCTCGGCACCGGTACCGGCGCCATCGCCCTTCTCCTTGCTCACCGCCACCCTGAGATCCGTGTCACCGCCATAGACGTCAGCCCGGATGCCGTCCGACTGGCACGGCAAAATGCCGAGGCCCTCGGTCTCTCCGACCGGGTGTCCGTCCTCAGGGCAGACCTGCTCCTCGACACCTTTACCCTTCCCCACCCTGTCGACCTTGTGGTGAGCAACCCTCCCTACATCCTCGATCGGGAGCGTCAGGAGATGGCGCCGCACGTGACGGAGCGGGAGCCTGCGGAGGCACTCTTCGTCCCGGACGACGAGCCGGCACTCTTCTACGAGGCCATCCTCGATCGCTGTCCTGCACCCCGATATGCGCTGGAGATCAATCCCCTCGCCGCTGACCGACTGTGGCACCTATTTGTCGCGAGAGAGTATGATGTCACCTTCGCTCCCGGCTTTCGTGGGGAGCGGCGATTCCTACTTGCGGAGAAGTGATGATCGAGGAGAAGGAGTACAAGAGACTGCTGACCAAGGCGGGAGCCTACTGCGCCAAGGCAGAGCGGTCGGCGAAGGAGGTGACCGACAAACTCTACAAGTGGTCCCTCGAGCCCATCCCGGCAGAGGACGTGGAGCGGGTCCTGGAGTGGCTCAGGACCAATCACTTCATAGACGAGGAGCGGTATGTCCGGCACTTCGTGGCGGACAAGACGGAGTTCCTCGGCAAGGGACCCTTTATGCTAAGGCGGGAGCTGCGGCTCAAGGGGGTCTCCGACGAGGCGATAGAGCGCGAGCTGGCGATGATCCCTGACGCCAAGTGGATCGACCTCCTCGAGCGCTACCTGGCACCCAAGCTGGAGCGGTACCGCAAGAAGTCGAAGTCTCCCTACGATCTGCGTCGGCGACTGATGACCGCAGCTTACGGGCGAGGCTACCCCTCCGAGATCACCGAGGAGGTGCTGCGGGAGATGGACCTCACGGTGGAGGGCGGGGATGAGGACGAGGAGCGATGGTACGAGTAGCAGAGTGGCTCGGCGTGGCGGCGAGAGAGCTGAGCAGCACGCTCTTCCCTCACTACTGTCTCGTCTGTGGCGAGCGGCTATCCGCTGACCGACTGATGATCTGTCCCGCCTGCCTCGACCTCCTGCCCCGCTATCCCGGATCCGAGGCACTCTACGAGGCTGAGAAGCGGCTGGAGGGGCATGCCCCATTCACCGAGTACCGGAGCGACCTAGGCTTTACGCACCACAATCCCGTGCGAGACCTTATCCATACGATTAAGTACGAGGATCATCCCGAGTTGGGAGAGCGACTCAGTCGGCTCTATGCCCCTGAGCACCTCAGGGCGGGACACTTTGCTGATATAGGGGTGGCGGTACCGGTTCCGCTCACGCCCTCCCGTCTCCGCCGGAGGGGTTACAATCAGTCGACCTACATCGCCCGCGGGCTCACCGACATCCTCGGCATCCCGCTCGATGAGACGCTCCTCGCCCGTCGGGACAGCCACGGTACCCAGACCCACCGAGGGCGAGAGTCTCGATGGGAGTCGATGAAGAAGGCATTCTATGCCCCTCACCCCGACCTCGTCTCCCGCCGAAGGGTACTGATCATCGACGACGTGCTGACGACCGGCTCGACCCTTACCGCCTGTGCCCTCGCACTGATGGCAGCAGGCGCTGAGAGCGTCTCCTACTATACCCTCGCTTGCGGCAAGATGGCATGAAGGACGAGCAACAGCTACCCGAACTGGTGCAGGACTTCCGGGAGTACCTCACCCTGGGGCGAAACCTCAGCCCCAATACGATCAAGAGCTACACCTTTGACCTCAAGCACCTCTACGAGTACGCCGCCGACCAGGGGCTGGAGGTGCTGAAGCTCACCTATCCCGATCTGGAGCACTTCCTCGCCTACCTCGCAGACCTGGGGCTCGACACCCGGAGCATGGCGCGGGTGGTGAGCGGGGTGAGAGCCTTCTATCGATACCTCTTCGTGGAGGAGATCATAGAGAGCAATCCCACCGACCTGCTGGAGGCGCCGCGCATCGGACGGCGTCTACCGGAGGTGCTGGCGGTGGAGGAGATCGACCGGATGATCGACAGCATCGACCTGAGCACGTCCCACGGTGTGCGCAATGCCGCCATGCTGGAGCTGCTCTACAGCTGCGGGCTGCGGGTCAGCGAGTGCTGCGAGCTACGTTTTCAGGACCTCTCCCTCGAGCACAAGTACCTACGTGTGATGGGAAAGGGGAGCAAGGAGCGACTCATCCCGATGTCCGACACGGCGGTAGCGCGGATCATGGACTACATCCCGATCCGGCAGGAGATCCAGGAGAAGCCGGGCTGCCGCGACTTCCTCTTCCTGAGCCGGCTCGGTCGACCGCTCTCGAGGCAGATGGTATTTATGGTGATCAAGGAGCTGGCCAAGGAGGTGGGCATCCAGAAGTCGATCTCTCCACACACTCTGCGTCACTCCTTCGCCACCCACCTGCTAGAGGGTGGCGCCTCCCTCTCCGCCATCCGGGACATGCTCGGCCACGCCGACATCGCCACGACGGAGATCTACACCCACGTCGAGCTCACCGGTCTCCGCGATGAGATCCTCACTCACCATCCCCGAAATAAGTAGCCAAGTCCGGATCCGGATTATTGCTGTCCGATAAAGCGTGATCCTCATCCGTACCCCCCTACTCACAGCCACACGGGCAGTCAAGTCTGAAAGGGGAAGAGGAGCTGTACATCTATAGGACAGTACAGCTCCTCTCCATAGACCGGTCAGCGCAGGTTACTCTGCCGGACCGGACAGATAACAATGTGTGATGTGACTACCGCTTATAGCGCCCCTCTCGGAGATCCTGAAGAGTGGGATTGTACCCACACTTGGTGACCGTCCAGCCATTATCTGGGATCACGCCACTCTCCACTGCAGTCCTGACCCCTGTGTAGTCGGTTAACTGACTAAAGCCGGAAATCGTGATTTTCCCAACGTGCGTGAGGGAGGAGAGGTCGGGGAGAGTAGTCATAGCATAATTGGGAAACGAATTGTACCCCAGTGCCAAAGTCTGGACCTCAGAGAGCACCGGGAGGAGAATCTCCTTAAGTCCGCCCGACCAGAGCGTGAGGGACTCTGCCTTCCTCAGCTTCGGTAGACTGACAGACACCATCGCATCACCACCAATAACAGAAAGCTTACCCACCTCCTCAAGTGAGGGCGCGGAAAAGGGACCATAGTTATTGGAAGCGAGGGAGATCTCGCCTGTGACTACCCTAAGTGAGGCAGGGAGGCTGATTGCACTGGTGAGCTGGAAGGGATTGTCAAAGATAATCTTCTTGCATCGCTCCAGCCCCTTGATGACCGGAATGGAGGTCTTACCGGACTGGGCGTAGGTGAGCTGCTCGATCTCGCTCGGGAGGAGGACGGTGCACTCATCTGTGCAACCAACGACTTTCACATTTTTCACTCCCTTAAGTGGTGAGAGATCAAAGGTGAGCCCCTTGCCCTCGTCTACGGGCATTAAGACCACCTCTGTCACACGACTAAGCTTAGGGAGTGACTCTTTACTGAAGAAGGGGAGAGAGATACTACTCCTGACCTCCTCCAGTGCAGGCAGACTATAGGATCGGAGTGTGGCTGACAGCACCAAGTTCCCTACGACCCGCAGGGAGGGAAGAGAGAGCTCCTCCATAGCAACGAAACTCATCAGACTCAAACGATCTGTCACCTCTGTCAGCTTAGGTAAGGTGATGGATCGGATCAGCTCGTTGTGGCGCGACGGAGAGGAGGAGTAGGAGGCGTACAGTAAGCTTCCCGCCCGGGTGAGTTCCGGTAGCTCAAGGAAGGTGAGACAGGGCAGTCCCCCAAGACTCAGCTCACCTCCGACAGTAGTAAGAGAGGAGAAATCAACCTGAGTCACCTTTTGGAAACCCTCTATAGCGAGGTCACCCTCGCAAGTCTTTAGCTTGGGGAGACTGAGGGAGGTGATGGGTCCCGGCTCCTCCTGACCATAGGCCGGCTCGTCCTCAAGGTAGAGGCTACCCACCCTCTCGAGGCTTGACAGGTCCAGGATCGCCGAGCGACATGTGCTGAGACTCAGCATCTCCGCCTCGACCAGCGATCCAAGCTTGATAGCACTCACAGAGTCGGCCTCAAGTAGCAGAGCCCCCAGGCTGTGTAGCTCCGGCAGGTCAATGATGCGCAGACTATCTGAGCGGATCTTACCACCATAGCCGGTAGACTTAATGTCCCCACCGACATACTTAAGCGAGGGAAGTCTGACAGCCCTCACCCGGTTGATACGATCTGTCTCAAAGACTATGTCCGTGACACGCTCCAAAGAGCTGAGCTCAAAGAGCTCCCCAACATAGCTGTCTCTGATGATGACGCTTCCTCTCACCTCGCGGAGACCTGCAAGAGGGGCAAGGCTTGTGACCTGTGAATTCTCCTCTGACGGACTATTCTTCTTGACCTTCTCACCGATGATCAGACTGCCATTGAGGATCTCTACTCCACGTGCGGCGAAGGCCTCCACCTCAGCATCAGACTTCAGGAGGACATCCTCGGTAGCCTCCTTAAAGAGAAGTGTGGGACGATAGGTGTAGGCTCGCTTTGCCCCGGAGTAAGAGGTGATCTCAAACTTTGTCTCCAGAGACCAGTCCTTTACTGTCTCCGGTCTGGGAGCAATGGTAGCATGCTCGCTGATGTGGTAGACCGGATTGAGACCGGACTGAAGCGAGCTCGGCGGGAGATCGATGCGGATCTCTTCACCCGAAATACGGGCTGTGTAGATCTCGCCATCAGCAGACTGAAGCGAGAAGTCCAATAGGTAGTCGTCACTTCCCGAGAATGGAGTGTCTCTCTCACATGCAGTGAGAAGGAGCAGCGATACAATCAGGGAGGCACAGAGACTTAGTGTATATCGTGCATTCATCTTATTCTTGTCTATATGTGTGTATGGTGAGATGCATCATTACCTATTAGTGAACCGACCCGCCTTGAGATCATCAAGGGAGGGATTGTATCCACACTTGGATATAGAGAGGGAGGTGAGGGATCCGCTCTCTACCGCCCTCTTAAGGAAGCTGTAGTCCCTAAAGGCGCGGTACTTACTGATATGCACCCTCTGTACCTCCTTGAGGCTTGAAAGAGAGCTGAGATCCTCCATAGCGTCATTATGGACAGTGTAATAGATGCAGTCAAGCTTGAGCTCATCGACCCTCCGGAGCTTGGGCATATCCAAGGTCTTAAGGGTGACACTATTGGCTCCCACACCATCCGCCTCTGTCAGGAGGGGACAGGAGAGAGTGTGGACATCCGTCACGGGATGGAGGTCCTCCTGCTGGTAAAACTGAGTGATATAACTCAGGTATATGTTGGCCCTCTTCCGGGTTTTGTCACCCTCAAGAGCATGGACGGTCGTGAGTGCCGGGAAGGAGACCTTCTCTACCATCGCAACGCTGACCTCAAGCTTCCGAGATATCGTCTCAATGTCAGGGAAGGAGAGTTCCTTAGTACTCTTTTTCGTCCAGTAATTATTGTAAGAGAATTCCCCCACATGCTTGAGTCCCGTGACTGCAGTAAATGCATCTGTCCCGGCATCCTCAACACTGCTGACGTAAGAGAAGCCCTTGAGGCGCACCACGTCCATCGACTCGGGGAGAGCTAAGGAGGTAAGGTGAGGGGCATCGGTGATCACGAGCTCCGTAATACCCGTATGGGAGAGATCAATCCCCTCGTGTCCCTGATAAGTATCTATCACAATACTCTTGACGGCCGTAAGAGCCTCAAGCGTCAATCCCAGATTAAAGAGATTGGAGACTTTCATGACACTCAGCTTCCCACCGACCTTAGTCAAGGGTATATCTGACAGGCTCTTGAGACCAGCCTGGGAGATCAAGAAGTCTCCTGTCACCTCACTCAGCTTTGGGAGGGAGAGACGGACAAGCTGTGGCACATTGGACAGCTCCACATTCTCCGCCGTGACGAGAAGGGGTAGCGAGAGATCTGTCATCTTGGGCGAGGATATAGAGACAGAGCCCACCTCCTCAAGGGAGGGGAATGATACATTCTGTAGCGACTCAGAGGCCTTGATGGAAAGGGTCCCGGAGACACGCCCAAGACGACGCACCTTGAGATCAGAGAGCATGGGCGCTGTGGAGATAGTCAGATCCTTACTTACCGACTTAAGTACCGGCAGATTGACGAAGCTGAGGATAGGACAATTCATGACGATGAGGCTCCCGCTAGTGGAGAGACCGGGTAGTAGCAGCGAGCGCATCGACTTACTCTGCAACTTAAGTGTACCCTCGACTTGCTGCAGAAGAGGGAAGTGTACCTCCTCAAGGACGTCACTCTCAAGAGATATGTCCCGGTGTACCACCCGCAAGGATCTCAGCTCAGCTTTCTTGAGCTCCTTGGCACTCCGTATGACGAGACTGCCGACCTCAGAGACATTTCGGAGCCCCGTGAGGTCTGTCCCCTTGAATGTAGGATTGATGACAATGCCTTGCTCCACCTTGGTCAGCGCTGTGAGCGGCGTAATGTCTGAGATGGAGTCCCGCCCTGTAGCAGCTCCAATGATCAGATTTCCTCTCACCACACCGGTGTGAGTTGCCCCAAAGGCCCTCACCTCTGCATCGGTAGTGAGACGTACATCATACTGGGAAGTGGGGTGATCGGTGATCACTCTCAGGATATAGGAGCGTCCCTTGCCGGAGGCAGAGGTAACCCTGAAGACTTGATCCTCCCTCCAGTCGCGGACCCTCTCCGGAGCGGGGAAAATGGTCGCATTCTCACTCAGTAGATACCTCGGCTTAGCGTCTGTGAGATCCACTCCGACCGGGATGGTGATCACCAGCTTGCTCTCGCCCTCAGTGTAAGCCGGATACTCCTCTCCCCCCAGAGTGAGGGCAAAGCTGAGTATGCGATTGTCTCCCTCAAAGTCCGGCATATCCTCTTTGCAACCGGACATGAGGAGCATAATGATTGTAAGAAGGAGGATCCCGCCACTTGTGATGAATCTATTTCTCATATCTCTTACTTGCTTGATGGTACTTGGATGTCAATGAACTTGAAGCACTCGGTGGATACTTCCCCAAGCCATCCGGACTTGGTATTCAGTCCCGTGACGACCTTGACGAAGTCGATATACTCCAGATGTATGGGCTTCCCGTTGGAGTCCATGGCATCCTTGATCCTGAAGTGATTGGCATTAGGTGCTGCGCCGTAATTGATATCATCGGTCAGTCGATCTATCGGGCTGAAGTTGTCCACATACCCCCACTCGTACTCAGGATTGATCCAGTAGGTGCCCTGACCGGACTGGTCAAAGTTGGCACTCTTAAGACGAGTCCCCCTGAGGACATATCTATTCGGCTTGACCCATATTGGATAGTAGGAGTCTTGCTGGTGGAAGTTGAGCCAGTCTATCTCTCCGGTGTTACCCATATTGTCTGCCCAGAGGACATTTGATCGGGCCGTTGCAGGACGGAAGTAAGTCACCTCATAGTCCTGTATAGTCCCCTCCTTACCGGTCTCACTACCTCTGAGTTCATACCAGTTGTCATCCGGGAGACCATTTCCATTCTCATCCTGCATAACCCACACAATGCCCGGCTCAGAGCTACCCTTGAAGGAATTGCCCATTACAGCGAAGTCGTACCCCTTGAAAGCGCCGGTATTGGGGATACTGTGGTCAAATCCAATGACGAGGTATCCTCCAAACCCACCCAGTGAGACATAGACCTCCTGTGACAGTCGCTCCTCAGCATACTTGATAGCATCATCCATGGTGTGAGCACTGTATCCCTCGTTGACAAACTGTCCCGGAGCGGCGAGGAACTCGTAGACCTTGCCCCCGTACTTACTACTCTTCGCAGGATTAAAGCTTCGGAAGTGTGCATCGGGCTCTCCCACCTGCACCGGTATGATCGACTCTCCCGCTCTCTCTTTCTTCGCTCCGCTTGGATCTGTCTTGTAGGCGCAAACCTTCACCTGCAGGGCCCCCACCCGGGTGGGCGTATAGACGAGTATCGGCCCGGTCTGACCCTCAATCACCTGTCCGTCCACGGACCACTCATAGGAGATGTTTTTCGTGGTGGTGATCCGGGGCTCTATACGGAGCGGACGACCTACCGTGCCGGAGTGCTGCGGATAGGGGAAGCTTATCTCTAGTGGTATGGAGGGGACCACCACTACCTTGACCAAGTAGTCGTCCTCACCATCATCATTCTGAGTAAAGAGGTGGACGAAGTGTACGCCCTCCTTGTCTGGTCGGAGCTCAAAGACCGGCTCGCTGGAAACCGCCTTCCCATCAAGCTCCCAGGTATACTTGATATTCTCCGTATTGGCTATCTCGGGGGTGAGCGTCAGAAGCTCCCCTGTCTCAGCCAAGATGTCATTGCCCTCCTTCATCCCGATGATGGGTAGCTCGAGGTCAATAACCTTTACAACGATCTCCTGCCATGCTGTTCCGTCTGCTGTCGAGACGCTATACTTGATGGTGTAGTCTCCGGTGATGGGGAAGGAATACTCGAGGTTCTTCTCTGTCGAGATGACCCTACCGTCCAGCTTCCAGGAGTAGATCGTATTAATGTTGTCATTAGACACCTCAGGTGTGATCAGCAGCTTGCGATCAGGCTTGATGGTGTACGTCTTCTCCATAGTGATCGTAGGTGGCATCTTTGACTCGATGTCCCTGCACCCAGAGAGGCCGCCTACTAAGAGTAGGAGCATAGTAAGCAGCAGATTGGCTTGAAGAGTCTGTTTCATGGGCATGAATGAGTTATTTGTGATACAGGAAGGCAAAGTGCCCGGGAATATCCCCGGTGTCGGTCTTCCACTTGAGGTATCCGTCCTTGCCGTAGCAACGCAAGTCTCCAGGCGTTACGTAGTCAAGGGCGTCTGTGATGTATATATCTTTATTGATAGGATTGACCGCTATACCATAAGGTATGCGTATGTCCTCCTCCGTGTGATCCTTGATGAAGTTGGTGGAGGTGAGCTCGTGGGTGCGTATGTCAAATGTCCCATAGGTGATGGTATTTTGCTGGGTATTATAGCTCCAGTCAACGGCATAGAAGTAGGCCTTGTCTGTCTCGTAGTCGATGTAGAGATTGGTGACCGCCTTGCTAAGAGTATCAATGACCTGGTCGGTCTTAAGGTCGATGAAGAAAAGCCTCGATGGATGATCATAATAGTCTCCTCTGCTGGTGACGATCAGCTCCTGTGGTCCATTACTATCCTCAGACAACTTCCCCTTACGCAGTCGGTGGAGGTTAATGTCCACATCAATCTTCCTCTCTTGAGTAAAGGTATTGAGATCAATGACAGAGATCGTATGGTCGTAATTGGGGAACATATAGCCACCGGAGTTGGCTACATACAGCTTCTGCCTATTCTCCTTACGGTCGTACCAGATCACCATCTCCTCCGGCTGATAGCCTACATTGCAGGTCCGGGTGACCTCCAGCGTGGTAGTGTCGATCTCTGCGACATAGCCGACACGGGCGTTTTGGTCAAATTTCACCGGTGCCACATATGACGAGGCGTAGGCCTTACCATTAGCTTCATTGAATATGATGTACCTCACGTTGGGGATCTTGATCATCCCGATATGCCTGGCTGTGCGTGCATCCATCACTTCGATGAAATTGGAGACATTGATCACGGCGTACAGCTTACTACCGAAGATCCCAATGTCATTGCCGACGTCACCCAGCTCCTTGACCATATGAGGATTAGCTTCCGCATAGACATTCCGATGGTACACCCCGGTGCTCAGATCACAGTAGTCGAGAGTCGCCTTGTTACTCCCCATATTACCCTCGTTTAGGAGATAAAAACCTCTCAGATCCTTGTAGTCCTCGTGAGGGATATTGAGCTCATTGGAGACGACGGGCAAGATCTCATACTCCCCTCGGCAGCCTACGAGAGTCAGGCTGCAGATAAGTAGTAGTGCGATAGTATGTGTAAGTCTCCGGATCATGGCAGTATTTCTTAGAGGATCAGCGCAATAGTAAGCTTATAATTACGTCCCGGCATCGGGTAATTCAGCACCACATCATAGTGCTGATCAAAGATGTTATTGATATCCACGGAGGTCCTGATAAGCCCCTTCCCGCCAAAACCAGTGAAGGTCTTCCGGAAGGAGAGATCGCTTGTGTACCATGGGAACATACGACTATTCACATCGTTGTACTTAGCATTGTATCGTATGCCGGTATAGATGAAGCTGTAATTCACGCCCCAACTCTTGTAGTCCATCATCGTCGTGAAGGAGCCACTGTGCCTGGGAATGTAGATGATCTGGTGTCGATAGTTCTTGTCCTCACTCGAGGTGACATCAATGGCACTCTGGTACGTGTAGCCGGCTCGGCAAGATACGGCGAAGTCCGGTAGGAGCATTGTCCCGAGAGAGGCATTGAGCTCCAGACCGGTGACATCCACCTGTCCGAGATTGAGCATCATCCAGCGAAACATATTCCCTGCCGGGACGGCGATGATCTTATCAGTGACGTGATTTAGGTACGCCTCTGCCTTGAGATCGACTTTCCGCAGCCACCCCTCGGAGCGCTCCAGATCGTAGTGTACCCCGAGACTGAGCTGTCTGGTGTACTCCGGCCTAAGGGCAGCATTGCCTATAAATGTGTAGTACAGGTCATTGAAGGTCGGCATCCTGAAGATGCGCTTGTAGAAAGCATCGATGGTGAGATCGTGCTCCTCCCACGGCTTGAAGGAGAGAAAGACGGAGGGAGTGAAAATGTCCTTCGGTGGGGCAGCTGCATTTCTCTTTACCGTCTCCCGGACAATCGTCTCAAGACCGCTGAGCTGGAGTGTCAGCAAGGATCCCCAGCGGAGCTGTGTCGCCAAGGCGATGAGGGCGGTGTGTCGTGTAGGCTCGGAGAAGTTGACTAGATTGGCCTTCATCATATTATACTGGTAGTCCGTCGAGAGACTGATATGCCACCAGGGGCGTATACGGAGTAAGTTGGCCGCTGATAGGTACACCTCATGCTGCAGGTACTCGTTGTCCACATAGGTGGGGCTGGTCCACTCATCATCGACATATCGGGTGTAGTCATTGGCATACTTGACATTAAGCTTCAGGGCATAGAGATCGGAGAAGTCCATACTGTACTTACTCTGGACGAAAGCGTTCTCATCAGTGAGCCGCTGCCCGTGCTTAAAGACATTTCTGATGATGGGACCGGGCAGACCTCTGTGAGACTGGTAGTAGTATCCGTGTATGTCCCATGCTCCATTCTCGAGGGTCTTGTAGAGAGATGCCTCTACACGATAAGCTGTGATATCGCTATTCTCTCGGTATGCAGTGGTGTCGTATGCCGTCACTCCGTCTTGGAACAGTCGTCGGTACTTGAAGGGGTAATTGCCGCGAGATCGGACAACCTCGGCGTTGGCACCTATGGCATAGTGCCGAGGCAGTTTACGCTCCCAGAGGATGGAGGATGATAGGTAGCCGAATGAGCCACCCCTCGCTGTAAGTCGGAGATTACTCTCCTTGCCATCAATGAAGCTCGGATTACGTGTCTTGATGTATACAGAGCCGGCACTGCCAAAGTCCTTAGCCGGCTGGAAGATCATACTCCTCTGACCATTGTAGAGGGAAATGGATGCGATGTTGTCCATTGAGAATTTCCCGAGGTCGACTTGTCCGTTTTGGGCGTTTCCCACCTCTATCCCGTCATAGAATATCCCGACATGCTGGGAGCCCATACCTCTGATATTGATCGTCTTGAGTCCGCCAATACCTCCATAGTCCTTGATCTGTACACCCGAGAAGAAGCGCACCGCATCCGCTATAGAGAATGTACTCATCCGCTGCAGTGAGGGTCCCTCAAGCACCTGTCCCCGGATCACCTCTTGTCTCCGGATAGTCTCCTGCACGACCACCTCGGGGAGGCGAAAGAGCGTATCCGAGAGACTGCTCTGTGCCGAGAGACGGCAGGAGCAGGTGACAGCGTACAGTAGGAAAAGCAGGGCACCTATAGACCTTCTCTTTATCACCACTCTGACTCTCTTCGCTCTACTTGTGCCTGCACTCCTAACCAAAGGAATGCAGGCTATTGATCTATCGGTTACTTATTGATCCACTCATTCGTGAACCGGTAGTAAAAGTCCACGCCCGCCGGGCTAGCGCCCTCTCTCGAGCCGTAGAAGAACTCCCCTACAGGAGCAGGCTGGTCACCGACAGTGTAATTGAATACCGTACTTGTGGTATAGTCCTTGGAGGTCCCTATCCACAGCTTCCCGGTATACTTATCGACACCCATATATCCGTAATTGACATAAGGGGTGATGATGTACTGACTGTCAAAGGTGTCGGTCTCATAATTGTACCGAGCGGCTGTAAAGGAATTGAAGTCTGAGGTACCCCTGAAGTAGAGGTAAGGATCAGTGAAGGATGCACAGGCACCTATGTTGGGTGACCATGTGGCAATGGGGAGTGTGATCTGTGCCGGAGCCTCTGCTTGATCGATGATATTCCCCTCCTTATCGAGCTCCACGATCAGCGGGTTAGAAGTGAATTGAGCTCCCCACTGCATATTTCCGGTAAAGGTGCCGGCAAAGAATGCAAATAGGTTCCCATTGGCACCCTTGACCACGTCCTTACACTGCCGTCCCTCCATCTTCACCGTCTTGATGACCTTTGATGTTGTGGGGTCCAAGATGCTTACGCCGTGACCATGAGCGAAGTAGATCTTCCCCTTGGAGAGGATCATTCTGGCCTTGATGGCATTCTCTTTTGTCCAGAGACCATAGGTTCCCTCAATGTCTTCGGAGATCTTTTTCACCTTATCGTCTGCCAGGGTGATCTCTCGCATACCGCCCGTTCGCTCATAGTCAGACGAGCCATACTGGATGAAGATCTGAGTGGGACTGGTGACGATCAGGTGCTGAGGCCATGCATGGGCACCATTGGCCTTAGGATCGGTGATCGGGATGTCAAGGGCATCCTTGCTGAGCATCTTCATCGTCTTGAGATCACAGATGACGAGCCTTCCCTCTCCGCCAAGATCCTTACGCGTACCATTCTGAGTGATGAGATAGACCTTGTCCTTGTAGATGAACATATCCTGCACCACATTGCCAATCGTCTTGCCGGGATTAGCGTTGCGGAAGATGTGCCGGTACTCTCTCCCTTCCCCATCGTAGTACATCAGCATACCATTGGAGTCGGTCATATTACCCTCCACGACGACGAAGACACCCCTCGGGTCGGTAAAGTCTGCCACTCTCACATCCATAGAGGATCGGTAGAGCCTCCCGTCTGCATCCACTCCCTCCACGATGATGATCCCGCCGGAGCAGTAAGAGCCCGATGCCGGAGGAGTTACTTCTATGGCGAGGGGGAAATTCTGACCAATGCGGACTGTCCAGCCATCAGGCTGCTTGGCGATAGTCAGGTCTTGGATGCCCTTAGCATCCAGCTTAAAGGATCGTGTCTTCTCTCCGTACTCAAAGGAGTGGTACGGAGCTCCCTTTGGCTCTTCAATACGAAGATGAGTAGCTCCGGCTATCGTCAGGGTGAAGGACTCTCCTCCGGCGAGCGTGAAGACAACCACGCCCTCTCTCTTGTCGACTCTTACATCCTTAAAGAAGGAGTCTCCCTGAGCTTTGACCTCTTTCCCATCTGGGTCTTTCAGCCTCTCTCCGTCAATAGTCCAGAAGCCATCACTGTCAATGGCAATCGAGGGTGAGTGTCCAGGGGTGCCGGGCTCTCCGGGAGCACCCGGAGCGCCATCATTGCCTGTGACGGGGATCTTATTGCCCTCCTTATCCGTCAGGAAGACCTGCGTCCCGTCAGGCTGGATAAGCACCCAGTAGAAGCGGGCTCCCTCCTTGGCTATGCTGACCTCAGCGGGCTTTCCGTTTCGGATCTCAATGGGCTGTGCATTGCCACTGAGGGTAATCTTCCATCCCTCATTATCTGGAAGAGGGGTCACACCGGTGATCACATTCCCTTTGGATAGTGCATCTACTATAGTCTGTGCAGATGTGATCTGATCTCTCAGTTGCTTGAGCTCTGTTTTAATCTTGTCAACCTCCTTCCAGAGACCGCTGTCGTCATAAGAGCAACCGAAAGCTATCACAAGGACAGCCAACAGCGACAAGACTCGACCTGTGTTTTTTGTCATACTCTACTCAGTAAGATGATATAAAAGTTAAATAAACTCCTCCTGTGTGGGGTGAGGATGTGGTCGGTGAGCGATTGAGTACAATCAGCACCCTCTACGTCAAAGCGGGAAAAACACACCGATGATGGAGCTCCTCATTCCCCGAGGCTCACATCTCATATACTCGTGGCAGGTCTTCCGGCTTGCTTCCTCCCCCTCACATCCTTCCCATTACCATAGTGGCAACAGTGGATCTAATAGAGTGTGCGGGGAGCTTCATAGTGAAGCTTACGGCAGTGGGTCTGCTCAGGTTTTGCACCTGATTCCCTTTTCATCGTCTTACCCTTAGACACAAGGCAGACGACACCAGAGTATGTGTCTGCAATATTAGCTATTTTTTTGATTCCCCACAAATGAGATCCCAGAATAACAACCCATTGATGGCTCATCGTAGGTATAAGAGTACCATCTGATGTATTTAGAGATCCCCTCAACTCACTATTCCTCAGATGGGCGAATCTGCACGTGTGGCTAATGGAATGAGAGTAGGTGAGGTAGCCGATCTTACGGGGGAGTAACCGCAACTACACCTCCTCCCACACCTCTACTCATTTGAGGAAAGCTTTGACTTGTATTGACCACAGTCACCCGCCACAACTATCCACCGAGACGTACACAACTGTGCGCATAGCACGTAGGCAATAGTATTCTCTGTCAGAGCCGGTCCGGCGTCTGCCGGAGGTGCTGACGGTGGAGGAGATCGACCGGATGATCGACAGCATCGACCTAGCCACGTCCCACGGCGTGCGCAATGCCGCCATGCTGGAGCTGCTCTACAGCTGCGGGCTGCGGGTCAGCGAGTGCTGCGAGCTACGTTTTCAGGACCTCTCCCTCGAGCACAAGTACCTACGTGTGATGGGAAAGGGGAGCAAGGAGCGACTCATCCCGATGTCCGACACGGCGGTAGCGCGGATCATGGACTACATCCCGATCCGGCAGGAGATCCAGGAGAAGCCGGGCTGCCGCGACTTCCTCTTCCTGAGCCGGCTCGGTCGACCGCTCTCGAGGCAGATGGTATTTATGGTGATCAAGGAGCTGGCCAAGGAGGTGGGCATCCAGAAGTCGATCTCTCCACACACTCTGCGTCACTCCTTCGCCACCCACCTGCTAGAGGGTGGCGCCTCCCTCTCCGCCATCCGGGACATGCTCGGCCACGCCGACATCGCCACGACGGAGATCTACACCCACGTCGAGCTCACCGGCCTCCGCGACGAGATCCTCACTCACCATCCCCGCAATAAGTAACCCCCTCGTCAGCCACGCCTTGGCGGAAAGAGGCGATAGCGGATCTTGCGAAGGAGATACGGCAGACGCCCAACCTCCAGCCCGGGGATACGGAAGTGGCGCTCTCTCGCAAAGCGACGGATATCGGCTATCATCTCCTGCCGATCTGCCTGTACCGCTTTGTGTCGATCCGGATCAAGCAGGAGTGAGCCCTCATTTCGCCTATAGAAGTACTCTGCACCGGGGACGGTAACGATGCGATCGGCGTAGTAGACCGCTCGGAAAGAGAATGGCAGATCCTCGCAGTAACGCCCGAGAGGGAAACTGAGCTCGTGCTCTCGGATAAGATCGGTCCTGATCAGGTAGCGCCAGGCGTAGCCCCATTTGCCGACATAAGTGGCACGCATCTTCTCCTCCACATCGGTGAAGACCCGCTCCTTGGAGAAGAGCTGTGTGTACTGCGGTGCCGCCTCATTGATCATACCTGCGAAAGCCATATCGACATCGTTTCGCTCCGCCGCATCCACAAGCCGCTCATAGAAGTGACTGCTTATCTGGTCATCCACATCGAAGAAGTGAATGTACTTCCCCCTTGCCTCCCGGATCCCTCTGTTTCGGGTATAGGAGCTGCCACCATTCTGCTCATTTGGGAGGATGGTCACCCCGGGGTGGCGCGAAGCTCTCTCGACGGAGCCATCACTGCTGCAGTCGTCGACGAAGAGCACCTGCAGCTCCTTATAGTCCTGCTCGCGGATGCAGTCGAGGCAGCGATCGACATACTTCTCACCATTGTAGCAGGGGATGATGATCGTGACAAGTGGCTTGGTATTCATGGCTTGAGTTCTTCTGTGAGGTCGTTCTGACGAGAGGCAAAGAGCCTGCGACGGAGATACTCGAGTCCGAAGCGGAGGAAGCCGCCATTCACCCCCGGGATGCGCTCGCCCTTCTCCTCCGCAAATCGGCGTACCTCCTCCCTGGACAACTGCCTGTCTCTCCTCCGCCTCAGCTTATGAGCCTCGTCTCTGGTAGTCAAGATCGAGCCTTCATTACGGATGTAGAGATACTCGGCATCGATGGCGGTGGAGACTTTTTTTGCGAAATAGAAGGCTCGGATGGTAAAGGGGATATCCTCCATGAGGCGCCCCTCGGGGAAGGTTATCTGATGCTCCCGAAGCAGTGCGGTGCGGAAGAGGTAGAGCACCGAGTAGCCCCAGCGACCGGGGTAGGTGACGTAATACTTGGACCGCCCGGTGTAGGTCTTGATCTGCGAGAAGCGCTGATTGTGGTAGTACCGCCCCTGGAAGACCGCCCCGCCGATCACTATGTCCGCATCCGTCGCTCGCGCCGACTCTGCCATCCGCAGGTAGTAGTCGGAGCTGACCCGATCGTCGACATCGAGGAAGTGGACATACCGCCCACGCGCCAGCTGTACTCCTCGATTTCGGGTGTAGGCTAGGCCTCTATTGGACTCATTGGAGATCACCGTCACCTCCGTATACTGCGCAGCGAGGGCGACAGAGTCATCCGTACTGCCGTCGTCGATCAGCAGCACCTCCAGGTCCCGGAAGCTCTGCCGCCGGATCGAGTCGAGGCAGCGATGTACATACTTTGCCCCATTGTAGCAGGGGATGATCACGGTGATGAGTGGAGTCATATATCTATGGATCTGAAGCGCTCGGGGAGCCTGACCACTCGCTTGCGACCGGGCATGAGTGGCTTATTCCAGGCAAAGAGGGGGCGAAAGAGTGTCTGTAGGCGGCGCGCCCTTCTCAGGATTCGATCTGCGTCAATAGGTGTGCGGGTGGAGGTGAAGTGAATAGTCCTCGCACGTCGGGAGAGGTGATTTCCCCAGTCCACACCCCGCTCGCCCTGTCGTGCTTTCACCATCTCGAGGTCGCAGTAACCGGCATGGATCAGGTAGAGATCGGGGAGGATGTGGAGGTTGTGTCCCCTCACTCTGTGGAATCCGCTTCCCCAGTCGAGCGGGCGGGTGAGGATGCAGCTCTTGGTGTAGCGAGCGGTCAGCACAGCATAGCGACGCTGATCGAGGAGAGAGTGGTCGGGATCCAGAGGAGTCTCCTCGTCAAGCCGCTGTCCCAGGTCAAGTCCCAGAGCTGAAGCGTGGCTCTCCGGTCGGTGCTCCGAGAGGTACTCCCTCAGAGAGAGACCGGTCCGAGGGTCGGGCACGACGAATTCGTCGCTGTCGGTCCCGAGGATCAGATCGTACCCCTCATTGAGCAGACGATGAGCCAGTCTCGTCAGGAGTCCGATGCGATACTTATCACCTGCCGAGCGAGAGAGAGACCGATGGGGCAGCTTCGTGACATGAACCTCCTCCGGTGTGCCGGGCGGGATCTCCTGATCCTCCCCATCGAGATATATATAGAGGTGATCGTACCCCACCTCTCGCCCGTAGTAGCGGATCCACCGGGAGAGGAAGAAGGAGTCATTTCGCGCCATCGTCACGGCGGCTATCCGTATCGCATCGCTCATCGCATCAGTCGCTCTGTCAGGTCGGTCTGACCACCGCGGAGGCGGTTGGAGACCTTGTGTAGGAAGTAGGAGATGAGGTGTGAGTCTCGTCCCGGTCGGCGATGTACTCCGTGTGCAGCGAGGAAGGACTTGACGTCCTCCTCCGCAAGATCATATCCCTCGGCAAAGGCTCTCCTCACCTCCGGGTCGTCCGACTCGGTCAGAGAGTCGGCCTCGTAGCGGTACAGATACTCCGCCCGGGGAGCAGTCGCCACCTTATTGGCATAAAAGAGTGCCCGGACGGCAAAGGGCAGATCCTCCACGAGTCGTCCGATCGGGAATCGAAGATCCTCGTGGCGGCGAATAAAGTCGGTGCGGAAGAGGTATCTCCAGACCACACCTATCTTGCAGACATAGGTGACCCGAAGCTTGTCCATCGTCCCTGTGTAGACCCGTGGGGTGCGGAAGATCTGAGACTTATCCGGCACATGCTGATAGACGAAGCTACAGGCGGTCACTTCCGCTCCGGTCTCCTCCGCATACCGGACCATTTCCTCATAGAAGTTGCTGCTCACCTCATCATCGACATCGAGAAAGTGGAGATACTTCCCCCTCGCCTCCTCGACACCTCTGTTGCGTGCGTAGGAGACACCCCGATTGGTCTCGTTGCGCAGCAGTTTCACAAAGGGGTACTTCGCCACCACATCAGCCGTCCCGTCTGTGCTGGCATCATCGATCAGCAGCACCTCCATGGGGCTATAGCTCTGCCTCTCAAGGGCGGAGAGACAGCGCCCCACCACCTTTGCCCCATTGTAGCAGGGGATCACCACTGTGACTAAGGGACTCATACTACTTGGATAAAAGCTGTGTCAGGAAGCGCTCCCACTCACCGGCGATCTCATCCATGTCGTACCGGCGTGACCACTCTCTGCCCGCCTGCGACATCTCTGCCCGACCGGCATCATCCTCCATCAGTCGGGAGAGACT
>NZ_CAKRLH010000006.1 GCF_934359325.1 uncultured Porphyromonas sp. | reverse complement strand
CGATCTGCTTAAGGCCGCCATAGCGGGATCCCATGCCGGCGGCAAGTACAAATAGTGTCGGTTTCATCAGTATATATGTTGTCTGTATAGTCCTAATACCACCTCAAAGATAGCCAAATCTTGTGAAGCACCTCCCCGGAGGTCCCGGAAAAGGGTCGAATCGTACCCGATTAAATAGGGCTCAGAACTAAACCCGATATTAGTGCGTACTAATACCGGGTTTAGACAACACTATTACCGGTAATAGAATCACTCCTGATGGACCGGGGGTTATTAGCGGTCCGTATGAGCCACTTGGGACCTCCTGTGAGTTTGTCCTCACAGTGAGGTCTCTTTGCAAAGGTCTTGGTATATTTGTCCGTAGGCTTATGCCTGCCACAACTCCGACTAATAAACCATTACTTCAATACACCGTAACGATGAGTAGTAACTCTCTAAGCCACAAGATCGCTGATAATATCCGGATCCTTGCTCTCTCCATGGTGGAGAGGGCATCCTCCGGTCACCCCGGAGGAGCCATGGGCGGCGCCGACTTCGCCGCTGTGCTCTTCTCCGAGTATCTCCGGTACGATCCGGAGGACCCGGCGTGGATTGCCAGGGATCGCTTTTTCCTCGACCCCGGTCACCTCTCCTCGATGCTCTACGGCGTGCTGGCGATGCAGGGCTTCTTCACAATGGAGGAACTGATGGCTTTCCGTCAGTGGGGCAGTCCGACGTCGGGTCACCCTGAGCTGGATATCACGAGAGGGATAGAGAATGGCTCCGGACCGCTCGGTCAGGGACATACGATGGCCGTGGGTGCTGCCATTGCGGCGAAGAAGATGGGTGCCCACTTCGATAAGGGACTGATGCAGCAGCGTATCTACGCCTTTATCTCCGACGGCGGTATTCAGGAGGAGATCTCACAGGGAGCCGGTCGTCTGGCGGGTCACCTTGGGCTGGATAACTTGATCATGTTTTACGATGCCAACGAGGTGCAGCTCTCCACCCGTGTAGACGAGGTGGATAGCGAGGACGTGGCGATGAAGTATCGCGCCTGGGGCTGGGAGATATTTGACATCAATGGCAATGACCCGGAGGAGATCCGTCGCGCTCTCGATGGTGCCATAGCGGTCAAGGGCAAGCCCTCGCTCATCATCGGTCACACGCTGATGGCTAAGGGGGCTATCGATAAGGAGGGCGGTCGCTCACTTGAGGATCAAGTGTCGACGCACGGTCAGCCGCTCTCCAAGGCCGGTGCCGACGTTTGTCGCACCGTTGCCGGTCTGGGCGGCGATCCAGACGATCCCTTTATCATCTTCCCCGAGGTACAGGAGTGCTTCGCCAAGCGGCGTGAGACGCTCATCGAGGAGAAGAAGGAGTGGCAGGCGCGCTTCGACAGCTGGCGTAAGGCTAAGCCGGAGGCAGCAGAGGAGCTGGAGCGGTGGCTGGACCCTGAGGTGAAGAGCGTCGACTGGTCTCGGATAGAGCAGGCGCCGGATAAGGCGACCCGCAATGCCTCGGCGACCGTCCTCGGACATCTCGCCGAGCAGGTGCCCAATATGATCGTCTCCAGTGCAGACCTCTCCAACTCTGACAAGACGGACGGTTTCCTCAAGAAAACTACTGCGATCTCGAGGGACAACTACGACGGCCAATTCATCAATATGGGCGTCTCCGAGCTGACGATGGCGGTGGTGAGTATGGGACTGACACTGCATGGCGGGCTGATCGCCGCCTGCGGTACCTTCTTCGTCTTTAGCGACTACATGAAGCCGGCGATCCGCCTCTGCGCGCTGATGGAGCTGCCGGTAAAGTTTGTCTGGACTCACGATGCCTTCCGTGTCGGTGAGGATGGTCCGACGCACCAGCCGATCGAGCAGGAGGCGCAGATCCGCCTGATGGAGAAGCTGCGTAACCACTCCGGGAATAACTCGATGCTGGTCCTCCGTCCTGCCGATGTGGAGGAGACCACCGTGGCGTGGAAAATGGCGATGGAGAATACGAAGAGCCCGACGGCGCTGATCTTCTCCCGTCAGAATATCAAGAACCTCCCCGAGAACGACTACACCAAGAGCCTCCGCGTGGAGCGGGGTGGTTACACCGTGATCGAGTGCGAGGAGCCCGAGGCTGTGCTGATCGCCTCCGGATCTGAGGTGAGTACGCTGGTCGCCGGTGCCGAGCTGCTGAGTGAGCGAGGTATTAGGGTCAATGTCGTCTCCATACCGAGCGAGGGTCTCTTCCGTCGTCAGCCGGAGGACTATCAGGAGAGCGTGCTGCTTCCCGGTGTACCGCGCTACGGCCTGACTGCCGGTCTGCCGGTCACCCTGGAGGGGATGATCTCTCACAGTGAGGGGCGGATCCACGGGATGGAGTCCTTCGGCTTCTCCGCCCCCTACACGGTGCTGGATGAGAAGTTTGGCTACACGGCTGAGACGGTCTGCCGTGAGGTAATGGAGCTGTTGGGAAAGAAGTAAACTATGATAGCAGGAGTACAGAAGATAGGTCTGGCCAGTGACCACGCCGGATATTACATCAAGATAGCGGTGAGGGACTTCCTCGCCAAGTGGGCTCCGGAGGTGGAGCTAATCGACTACGGGACGGACAGTGGTTCAGAGAGCTGCGACTATCCCGACTTTGCTCACAAGCTGGGCGATGCCCTCGACAGGGGCGAGGTGGATATGGGCGTCGGCGTCTGTGGCTCCGGTGAGGGGATCCAGATGGCGCTCAATAAGCACCAGTCTGTCCGTGCGGGACTTGCCTGGATGCCGGAGATCGCATCGCTGATCCGGCAGCATAATAACGCCAATGTCCTGGTGCTTCCCGGTCGCTTCGTGCCGGTGCAGGAGGCGCAGGAGATGGCAGAGATATTCTTCAGCACAGACTTCGAGGGCGGACGCCACGAGCGTCGGGTCCGGAAGATAGCGATAGATTATGGAGAGACTCTATCCTGACTTTGAGCACCGGGATGCGGATTCCCTTGCGACGAAGGTGCGGGAGGACCTGGAGACCTACCGGGAGGAGCTGGAGGAGATCCGCTCCGTACCGATAGAGGCTGCCACCTTTGGCAATACCGTGCTGGCCCTCGAGCAGGCGGGTAGGGCGCTGGATGTGTCGTCGGCTACCTTCTACAACCTCCTCAGCTGCGACGCAGACGATCGTCTCATGGAGCTGTCGGAGGGGCTGACGGAGGAGTTGACCGATGTCGCCAACGAGGTCTCCCTCGATCCTGATATTGCCGCTAAGGTAAAGCAGATCTACGAGGCACCTCAGGATGCACTCTCGCGGATCGATAAGCGACTCCTTCTCCGCACCTACGAGTCCTATCGGGACAATGGGTCGATGCTGCCGGAGAGCAGCCGACAGGAACTGAAGGGGCTGCGGAAGGAGCTCAGCCTGGCGACACTCCGCTTCGGGCAAAACGTCCTGCGGGAGCAGAATGCCTATCGGCTCTCGGTCCTCGACGGAGAGTCCCTCAAGCGACTGCCCTCCTCCGCTCTGGAGCAGGCACGCAAGAGAGCAAAGGAGGAGGGCGTAGAGGGCTGGATCTTTGACCTCAGTATGCCGTCCTATAGTGCACTGATGAGATTCTGCAGCAATCGGGAGACGCGCAAGCAGATCTACCGCGACCGTGGGACGCTCTGCTACGACACCTCGAGGGAGACGAGCAACATCGCCACCATCTACGACATCGTCCGGCTGCGGCACTCCATCGCCAAGCTCCTCGGTCATGAGACCTATGCGGAGCTGGTACTGACTAAGAAGATGGCGAAGACGCCCGAGGCGGTCTACAGTATGCTGGATAAGCTGCGCGATGCCTACCTCGCCAAGGCGCGTGAGGAGGTGGAGACGATAGCCGGTCAGGCGGAGCGTCGAGATCAGATCTCGACGCTGGAGCCGTGGGACTGGAGCTACTATGCGGAGCTCTATCGGGAGAAGGCACTGAAGTATGAGGAGGAGCAGACGAGACCCTACTTCGAGCTGTCGTCCGTTGTGGAGGCGATGTTCGGTCTCGCCGGTAAGCTCTACGGGATCGAGCTGAGACGCAACGGCGAACTGCCGGTGTACCATCCCGACGTGGAGGCGTACAATGTGCTGCGTGAGGGACAGCTGCTGGGGACTCTGCTGCTCGACTACTTCCCTCGTAAGGGGAAGCGGTCCGGTGCCTGGATGACCAATTATGTGGAGGAGTACGAGGGGGTACGCCCGGTGATCAGCCTGGTGACGAACTTTACCCCGCCCAGCGATGAGAAGCCGTCGCTCCTCACCTTCGACGAGACGACGACGCTCTTCCACGAGTTTGGTCACGCCCTCCACGGTCTGCTGACGACGGTGAAGCACGCCTCTCTCAGTGGAACCAATGTGGAGCATGACTTCGTGGAGCTACCGTCGCAGATGAATGAGAACTGGATGCGCCAGCGCGACTTCGTTAAGTCCTTTGCGAAGCACTACCAGACCGGCGAAGTGATCGGTGACGATCTGCTTGATGCGATCGAGAGGAATGCGCTCTTCCTTGACGGCTACGGCTGCATACGTCAGCTCACCTTTGGCTATCTCGATATGAAGTGGCATGCCACCGATCCGGAGACCCTGCCCACTGACATCGAGGAGGTGGAGGCTGAGGCGCAGAAGGGGCTGGAGCTGCTTCCGCATGCGGTCGGGACGGCAATGAGTCCCTCCTTTACCCACATCTTCAGCGGGGGCTACGCCGCCGGATACTACGGGTATAAGTGGAGCGAAATACTGGATGCGGATGCCTTCGAGGAGTTCATCCACAACGGTCTCACCGACCGCGCTACTGCCGATCGCTTCCGGGAGAATATCCTCGAGCGGGGCGACTCGGAGGATCCGGCGGAGCTGTACCGAGCCTTTAAGGGTCGGGATGCAACGGTAGACGCACTGCTCCGCCGATCCCACTTGATCCAGTGACCCCCCCTTCGTCGGATCGGGATAATAGCCTGTTGGAAATGCCCCTGCTCGTCAGGGGCATTTCTTTTATCAGTAATGAGTGGGGTGTGATAAAATGACTACCTTTGCAGTGTCCTCCCGGGCGATGCAAGGGTGCGCCCGATGGGCCGATGTTTCCCGACTAATATAATACAAGTGTCTATGGCTATTCATTATTACTCAGAGAGCGAGGCTGTCCCCCCATTTCTCCGCCGAGAGGTGGGCGCATGGATCACGTCCGTGGCGGAGGGCTATGGAAAGACCATTGGAGAGCTCAATTACCAATTCTGCAACAATGAGCAGATGCTCGAGATGAATAGCAAGTTCCTCGACCATCACTACTACACGGATATCATCACCTTCCCGAGCGGAGACGATGACGAGGTGCTGGTGGCGGACATCCTGATCTCCCTCGATCAGGTCCGGCTCAACGCCGCAGATCTGGGTGTGGCGCCCGGGAGCGAGCTACTCCGGGTGATGATCCACGGAGTACTCCACCTCTGTGGTCAGGATGACGTGACGCCGGAGCTGGAGGCAGAGATGCACCGTGCGGAGGATCGGGCGCTGGCTCAGTTGCCTGAGAGAGTGTGGCGAGCCGTCCCGGCGGCTCAGCCGTGGGTGGAGGGATAAGACCGTACTTAAGCAAAAGGGGACACCTTGAGTCAGGAGCTGAGGTCTGCGTGGCCGGTGTTTGAGACCTATGAGGAGGCGCAGTACGTCGACTCGGCTCCCGCCTACACTGATAGTCTGATAGCCGTGGTGATCGTCCTGGTGGCGGTCGCCGTGCTGCTCTATCACGGTCTGATACGTCCACGGGGACGTGGTCGGGCGATGCTCCTGCTGACAGCTCCCCCACGTGCCATTACTCGCATCGGTGAGATGGTCCCACCGATCGGCTTCTTCATCGCGGGACTTGTGGAGAGTCTCCTCCTGGTGTCTCTGCTGGTGACGCTTCTCCTGCCGGGATCGAGCGGGATCGTCTCTCTATCAGTTGTCGGCTTCTGGCTTAGCGTGGGGAGGGTTGCTCTCTGGGTGGCACTTCTTTTTGCCATCGCCACCCTGGTGCAGGCATGGATGGTCT
Organism: uncultured Porphyromonas sp.; assembly: GCF_934359325.1. GTDB lineage: Bacteria > Bacteroidota > Bacteroidia > Bacteroidales > Porphyromonadaceae > Porphyromonas_A. The sequence continues at coordinate 18,158 of NZ_CAKRLH010000006.1, read as the reverse complement.
ATACCTTTTGCCATCCCGATCAGATCTCGCTCTGGTGGGTGGACTATCAGATCCTGCTGATCATCGCTGCCAATACGCTGCTCCTGCCGCTGCTCCTGCGACTCTTCACTCCGATGAGTGCATCGGTGCTGATCGCCCTCTTGGGGGGGCTTTATGTGGTCTACCGCATCCTCCTATGTTATAGGGAGATCCGGATCTTCAGTCACCTCAGGCATTATCCCCTGCATATTATTTTGTACCTTTGCGCTTGCGAAATAGGCCCCTTGCTCTATCTGCTCAGGGTTGCCTCACATAGTGTGAATCAGTAGTATATCACAAATGTCCACAAAGACACGTAAAATCCTGGTGCCACAACCGGAGCCGCCGAAGAAGACGTCACCGTACTATCAGCTGGCTGAGGAGTATGATCTGGAACTGGTATTTAAGCCGCTCTTCCACTTCGAAACACTGACGACTCGGCAATTCCGTGACCAGAAGGTAGATATCCTCAAGCACTCGGCGGTGATCCTCACATCGAGGACGATCACTACCCATTTCTTCAAGCTGGTGAGCGATCTGCGCTGTACGCTGCCGGAGGACTTCAAGTACTTCTGTGCCTCTGAGCGCGTGGCCCTCTATCTGCAGAAGTTCATCACCGTACGCAAACGCAAGATCTTCTTCCCGGAGAAGAACGGCTCCTCGTCGGACTTCCAGACCATCATCTGCAAGCACGATAAGGAGAAATTCCTCGTGCCGGAGATAGAGGAACGCAGCTCTGAGGTGGTGGCTATGCTCCAGGATACTAAGGTGAAGGTGGATGTCTGCGATGTCTGTCGGATCGTCTATGCCGATGTGACATCGGAGGAAATCGACTCCTTTGACTTTCTCCTCTTCTTCAGCCCCAACGGTCTCTCTGCCATCAAGGCTGCCTATCCCGACTATCAGCAGGGCCGTCAGATTGTCGGCTGTCTCGGCGAGGGTACGCGGGAGGAACTGGAGCAGGCGGGGCTGCAGGTGCATATCAGTGCACCGACACGCGAGTACCCGAGCATGACCGCTGCTCTGGAGCACTACCTGCAGGAGGAGAAGAAGGCGGCGAAGTGATCCCATGAAGGAGTATGGGCTGACGAAGAGCGAGCGGCTCTATCTGCGGGAGGAGATCCGGCAGCTCTTCGAGAGCCGGAGTCGCTTCGTCTGCTATCCCTACCGAGTCGTCTGGCGTCTGGAGGAGCCGTCGGAGGAGCCGCTCAAGGTCCTTATCTCCGTTCCCAAGCGGCTGATACGCCATGCGGTGGACCGCAATACGATCAAGCGTCGCACCCGCGAGGCGTGGCGGCTGCAGAAGGGCCCGCTCAGGGCGCTCGCAGCAGAGCAGGAGGCGACCCTCCTCGTGGGACTGCTCTATATCGGTGATCATGTCTCTCGCTCAGAGCGACTCTCCTCAGCGGTCTCCAAGTCGATTGCCCGCCTCTGTGAGGAGGTAAAGAGTGCTTCCCCCCTATGAGTCTCAGGTCAATCTTTCACAGCATAGGGGCCTTCGTCGGTAGGTTACTGATCCTGCCGATTCGCTTCTATCAGAAGTATATCAGCCCCCACACGCCTCCCGCCTGTCGCTTCACACCCACCTGCAGCCAGTATGCGATCGAGGCGATCCGGAAGCATGGTCCGATCAAGGGGCTACTCCTGGCTATCTGGCGTCTCTTGCGGTGCAATCCCTGGGGTGGTAGTGGCTACGACCCGGTGCCATGAGGCTGCTTGACTTCCATACCCACCTACATAATATAGAGCGCTACCGCGGTGACTCCACAGTCATCGCGGTTCGCTCGCTTATGCCGGACGAGGAGACTGACGATCGATCAGACCTCTTCACCGTCGGGATCCATCCGATGGATGAGCAGCGTTACGCAGATCCGGAGGGTCTGCTCCTCAGGCGGATCGATGAGCTGGGCGAGCGCTTCCTCGGTATAGGGGAGTGCGGTTGGGATCGTCGCTCCTCGTGGTCGATGGAGGAGCAGACCGCTCTCGTGCGACGTCACATCCTCCTCGTCGATCAGCTTTGCTGTCCCCTCATCCTCCATGTGGTGGGCGGGTGGCACCTCCTCCTGAGGGAGCGGCGCGCTCATCCGGAGGGCGTCTGGGTGGTCCATGGATTTAGGGGCAAACCGGCGCTTCTACGTCAGCTGGAGGAGGCCCATATAGAGGTGAGTCTCCACCCGCAGTATCGCTGGGAGGAAGTGCCGAAGCGACCATTCTTCCTGGAGAGCGACGAGAGCAGTATCCCTCTCACTGAGACCTACAGTCGGGCATCTGGACAGCTCGGCGTCTCCGTCTCTTCGCTTGCCGAGGCGATCCTTCGGCAGCTCCCCCTTCGGCAGTAGGGACCTGGCGGAGTGGGGCGGCGGTGCTCTTTTCAGTACCTTTACTCAATTGATGTACCAGACTACCCCATGAAGATTATTCACACCGCCGACTGGCACGTCGGGCATGAGCTCTATGGGTATGACAGGGAGGAGGAGTTTGACTACTTCTTCTCTCAGCTCTCTGAGCTGCTGCGGGCGGAGCGGCCGGATGCGCTCTTAGTGAGTGGCGATGTCTATGACTCTTACATGCCCTCGACCACAGTTGTCAGGCAGCTGAATAACGCACTCCTACGGCTCCATGACAGCTCTCCGGAGACGGAGATCATCCTCACCTCCGGCAATCACGACAGCGGTCCACGGCTGGAGGCGGCTGCTCCGCCCTGGCTGCCGCATGGAGTCCACCTGATAGGCTCCCTCGGCCCGGATCCGCTTCGCAATCGGATCGAGATAGAGGGGAAAGGGGTGGTGATGGCGATCCCCTTCTGCTACCCCGCTAACTTTCCTCATGCCGACGGCGACCCCCTCGATGGGCGGCAGGAGCGCTTTTTCCAAAGGATCATCGAGCAACTGAGCCGGGAGAGCCTGCCGACGGTACTGATGGCGCACCTTTATGTGTCGGGTGCTGCACTCAATGGCTCCCGTCAGCCCCGCGACATCGTGGGGGGCAGTGATGCGATGGCTCTGGACAACATCACGGGCGGATACGACTACTTGGCGCTGGGGCATATCCACAGGCGACAAAGATTGTCCCCTAGAGCCTACTACTCCGGTTCGCCACTGCCGATTTCCTTTGACGAACCGGCGGAGCATGGTGTGCTGCTGGTGGAGCTGGAGAAGGGGGAAGAGCCAAGGGTCGACTTCCGACAGATGAAGACCCTCCGTCCACTTATCACCTTACCTAAGGAGGCGGCGCCTTTCGAAGAAGCGATCCGAGAGTTGCGCGAGATGGATCCGGAGAGTAATGCCTACGTCCGGCTTCACGTGAAAGTGAAGAGGGATGGGTCCCTTCCCTTCGACCACCTCGAGCAGGCCTCCAAGGCGCTGGAGGGGAAGAGGGGGCGGTACTGCACGGTCAAGATAGAGTCCCCGCAGACAGACAGGGTCGAGACGAAGGCGAGTCGCGCCATCACGCCGGAGGAGCTGGTGGCGATGGATCCGGTGACGATCGTGAGCAAGTACCTGCAGGATCGGGGGCTCGCGGAGGAGGAGCGTGAGGAGCTGCTGGGGCTCTTTAGGTCCATAGATGCCCTATGTGAGGAGGAAGAGATAGAGATATGATACGACTGAAGAAGCTCGAGATACGTAACCTTCTCTCCCTCGAGACGGCGACCATTGACTTCGACGAGGACATAGGAGAGAGCGGACTGGTGCTGATCTGCGGTAAGACCGGAGCCGGCAAGTCTACCATCCTGGACGCGATCTGTCTCGCGCTCTACGGCAGGGCGCCTCGACTGGAGCGGGCAGGGAGCGAGGAGAAGTATGGACCCAATAATGAGTACAAGAATCGGGACGTCGCTCAGCTGATGCGTCGCGGCGCTGTGGACGCCTACTGCAGTCTCACTTTTGTGACCCCTTCCGGTGATGAGTACGAGACCTCGTGGGAGATTCACCGTGCCCGTCGGCAGCATAACGGCGCTATCCAGGGACCCAATAGGACTCTCTCCAAGGTCGGAGGGGACAGGGTCGAAAAGGGGGTGAAAGGGGCGATCGAAGAGGTCGTCGGACTCTCGTATGACGACTTCTGTCAGACCGTTTTACTCGCTCAGGGCGACTTCTCCCGCTTCCTCTACAGCAGCGAGGGGGAGCGCTCGTCCATCCTTGAGCGGCTGACGCGGATGGAGCAGTGCACCGAGTATGGGAAGAAGATCTACCGGATCGCGGATCACTACAAGCAGAAGTACCAGAGACAGAGGTTAGCTATTGATGCCATTCAGACCCTCTCCCCCGATGACGTGCGGAAGACTAAGGCGCAGATCCGGACGCACACGCAGTCGGTCAAGTCCCGGAATGGTGAGATCACTGCGCTGAGCGAACTCAAGACCCGTCTGGCGAAGCTCAGCGACCTGGAGGATGCGCTTGGGAAGTATGCGACCGATCGCACCCGACTGGAAGGCCTCTTTGCCGGATTACTGACTGCTGAGAAGCAGCTGACCGATGAAGCTGAGGCCCGTAAGGAGGAGATGGGTCGACTGGATGAGGAGATTGCCCGCTGCTCCGCTGCGATACCGATGTATGACAGGGAGGAACAGATCGTGCAGTCGCTTACCAAGCTCCGCGGTATTTGGTCGCGGATAGAGGAGATCAAGGGGGAGAAGAAAGCCGATCGGAAGAGCCTCGCAGACCTTCGCCCGAAGCAGAAGGCTAAGCTGCAATCCATAAGAGAACTTGATGCCCAAGTCGCCAAGCTGACCAGGCAAGTGGAGGTGAAGGAGGGGGAGTATGACGGATACCATTCGAAGGAGATCTCTGACCGCATTGAGGTGCTGCGCGATCAAGAGCGGTTCAATGTGCTGCAGCAGAGTGTGCTGGAGAGCAAAGCGAGTCTCGACAAACTGCAGGGCGATCTTGAGAAGCTTGCTGCCGACCTCGAAGTGGCGGAGGAAGTACTCAAGCGAGATGAGGAGCTGAAGAAAAAGGCGGAAGATGCGGCGGGAGATGCCGCCAAGCGGCTGCGCCAGGGACTCTACCCCGGGGACCTCTGCCCTGTCTTGCGGTCAGGAAATACATACTGAGCTGATCGATCGGGAGTTTGAGGAGCTCCTCAAGCCGGTAAAGGAGCGATACGCAGAGTCTAAGAAGAAAAGGGATGACCTAAAGACCCTGCAAGACGAACTGACTGTCGAGAAGAAGACGCAGGCGGAGCTGATCCGAAGGAGTAGGGAGGAGCAGCGGAAGATCACTCGGGAGGGACTTCGCCGAGGAGAGTCACCGGAGGAGGTCATGACCATTCTCACAACCACCCGCTCTGAGATCAGTGACCTTGCTGAGCAGAAGGAGAGAGCAGACGAGCTGCAGGCGGAGATCCGACAGCTCCGTCGGCATCTGGACTGGGAGGGGAAGAAGTCGGCTCAGGAGTCGCAGGAGCTGAAAGAATTGGTTTCCGATGTCTCCGGTGCGAAGCAGAGTCTGGCTACACTTCGGGGGGAGCTGGCGTCCAAGAGGGACACTGCCCGCGACCTTGTAGTGGAGATGGATTCCCTCATCATTTATCCCGACTGGCAGACGTCCCTTCGCACAGATCCCGAGATTCTTCTCACGACCCTTCAGTCAGAGGCGCGCAAGTATCGGACGAAGTGTCAGCAGAGGAGTTCCATAGAGAGCGAATTGGTCTCAGGCAGGGCTGAGTTGGAGCGCATTGCCACTAAGAGGGCGAGCCTTGTCTCCTCTTTTCCTGATGCTCAGCCGGCTGATTATCCCGGCAAACCACTGCTTGAGAAGGTGGTCGAACAATTGACTCAGATAGAGACCGAGCTCCGTACGATCTCTCGGGGAGAGGAGGAGGCAAGGAGTGAGAGGGTCAGACTCACCACAGAGTGTCCCGACCTCCTGCAGACCACCGCTGACGAGCTGGACAAGAGACTCAGCGCTCTCCGAACAGCGCTCGATCGGACAAATACGGAGCTGGGAGGGATGCGGGCGACGCTCGATGGCCATAAGCGGAATAAAATGGAGAAAAGACGTCTCGAAACGGAGGCGGAGGATCTTGCCCGGGAGGCAGCCCGATGGGATAAGCTGCGGGACCTCCTCGGAGACGCGGAGGGGAAGAAGCTGCGGGGTATCGCCCAGAGCTATGTCCTCGGCTATCTGCTGGAGTCGGCCAATGAATTTCTGGTCGACCTCGGTGCCAAGTATCGCCTCAAGATCGCTCCTCAGTCGTCGGCGATCCTTGTCGTGGATCCAGAGACGAGCCTTGCACCGCAGAGCGTGACGATCCTGTCGGGCGGGGAGAGCTTCATGGTGGCATTGAGTCTTTCTCTTGCCCTCTCCCGTCTGCGTGGGGAGAGTGTAGTGGATACCCTCTTCATGGACGAGGGCTTCGGCACGCTGGATCCGCACAGTCTCAGTATGGTGGTGGAGGCTCTGGAGAAGCTGCATGAGCGGATGTCGAGGCGGATCGTCCTCATTAGCCACGTGCAGGCACTAAGGGAGCGCATCTCGACGAGGATCGAGGTGGAGCCGATCGATCGCTCCCGCAGCCGGCTTGCGGTGATCAGGGACGGACAAAAATGGGTGCGGAATAGCCGCGGTCTGAAGGAGTTTGGCCTAAATGCATTACATTTGTAATACCTATTGTATACAGATAAAGAATGATCAGACTATGACTAAGAAATATTACTCTGCCTCAGCTCCCAGACGCACCGTCCTTGTGACCGGTGCCGGAGGAACCATCGGCTCTCGCGTCCTTAGGGGTTTTGTCCGCTTCCGTCCCGATGTGGAGGTGCGCGCCTTTGACCTCGCCACCCCGCAGAATCGTGATCTCTTCGATCAGCTACAGGGTCGCGTGGTGCCTTTTTATGGAGATATCACCAAGCCGGAGACGCTGGTGGAGGCTTGTACGGGGGTGGACTACGTCGTCCACCTCGCGGCGATCATCCCTCCGGCTGCCGATCAGAATCCTGACCTCGCCAATAAGATCAATGTCGAGGGAACTAATAATCTCCTTAAGGTGCTTAAGGCTCACTCGCCTGAGGCTTTCATAGCGATGGCCTCCAGTGTCTCGGTCTACGGGGATCGGGTCAAGGATCCCATGATCCGCGTGACCGACCCCGTGCAGCCCTCCGAGGGCGACCACTACGCCCAGACCAAGCTCGCCATGGAGCAGCTGATCCGGGAGTCGGGGCTGCGGTACACGATCTTCCGTCTCAGTGCCATCATGGGCGCGGAGAATCACACGATGTCCGGGATCATGTTCCATATGCCGCTGGATACGACGCTGGAGATCTGCACCCCGGCGGATACCGCTCGCGCCTTTGTCAATGCGCTGGATCACTTGGACGAACTGGATGGTCGGACCTTTAATCTCGGGGGAGGGAAGGAGTGTACCACCACATACCGGGAGTTCCTGACCCGAAACTTCAAGATCTACGGGCTGGGCGAATTTGATTTTCCGAGTCGGGCTTTTGCGACGAAGAATTTCCACTGTGGCTACTTCGCTGACGGAAAAGATCTGGAGGATATCGTCCACTTCCGCACCGATACGCTGGCAGACTACTACTATCAACTTAGTCGCCATATCCCGAGTATCCAGAAGCTTGCCACTAAGCTTTTTGCCTCGGCGGTTAGGAGCTACCTTCTCCACATCAGTGAGCCTTATGTCGCCTGGAAGACTCAGGACATCACGATGATGCGTCACTTCTTCCGCGATGAGGATCTGACCATGGAGTAAGAAAAAAGGGGACTGCACCAGTCTGGTGCAGTCCCCTTTTCTTTTACCCCAATATCTGGTCAGTGGATCGCTTCGGGAGAAACCTCGGGGAGATCTCTCAGCCCGGCGCGTAGCTCCTCATCGGTGGGCGATCCGCCGGTGAGCGTGTGGCGGATGTACTGCTCGTAAGCGGAGATCTCGAGCTGACCGTGCCCGGAGAGGCAGAAGAGGATCGTCTCAGACTTCCCCTCCCTTTTGCACCGCTCCGCCTCGCGGATCGCTCCGGCGATGGCGTGGCAGCTCTCGGGGGCGGGTATGATCCCCTCCGTCCGGGCGAAGAGCATCCCGGCGCGGAAGCTCTCCAGCTGGTCCACGTCCATCGCCTCAATGTAGCCATCGCGCAGCAGCTGCGAGAATACTGATCCGCCGCCGTGGTAGCGAAGTCCTCCGGCGTGAATGGCGGAGGGGACAAAGCTGTGACCCAGCGTGTACATCGGGATGAGCGGAGTGTAGCCCGCCTCATCGCCGTAGTCGTAGGCGAAGCGTCCTCGGGTGAGCTTGGGGCAGGAGCTTGGCTCCACTGCTACGTAGCGGGTGGTGGCTCCGTCGCGGAGGGTGTGGCGGAGGAAGGGGAAAATCATCCCGCTGAAATTGGATCCTCCGCCGAAGCAGGCGATCACCACATCCGGTTGCTCTCCTGCCAGCTCCATCTGTCGCTCAGCCTCCAGCCCGATGACCGTCTGGTGCAGTCCCACATGATTCATCACCGATCCGAGGAGGTACCTGGTATTGGGCGTGGTGCGTGCCAGCTCTATTGCCTCCGAAATCGCCATGCCAAGGGAGCCGGGGTTGTCGGGGTCTCTCGTCAGCACGTCCTTCCCCGCCCGGGTGCTCATGCTCGGCGAGGGGGTTAGCTGAGCGCCGTAGACCTGCATCATCGTCCGACGGGAAGGCTTCTGCTCGTAGCTCACACGTACTTGGTAGACGGCGCACTCCAGCCCGAAGATCCGACTGGCGAGAGATAGGGCGCTGCCCCACTGTCCCGCCCCCGTCTCGGTGGTGACGTTGGTGATGCCCTGCTCTCTCGCATAGTATGCCTGGGCGAGGGCGCTATTGAGCTTATGCGAACCGCAGGGACTGCCGCCCTCGTCCTTGAAGTAGATGTGCGCCGGCGTGTCCAGTACCCGCTCCAGCTCGTAGGCTCGGACGAGTGGCGTGCTGCGGTACATCTGGTACTTCTCCCTTACTTCATCCGGTATCGCTATCCAGGCATTGGTCTGATCGAGCTCCTGTCTGGCTGACTCCTCGACAAATATTGGGTAGAGGTCCTCGGCGGTGATGGGTCGGAGGCTCTTCTGATCGAGCATAGGCAGTGGCTTTGTGGGCATCTCAGCCTGGATATTGTACCACTCTGTGGGGATCTCATGCTCGGGGATAATGATTTTTTTCTGTTTCATGTCTTGATGGTAATAATAGGAGAGCAGGAGACCTCCCGGCTTGTACCGGAAGGTCTCCTGCTCTTGATCTTTGTATCGGGATTTCTCTCCCGTCCCTATCAGTCTCTTAGATCAGTCCTATAGAGACATCAGCAGTCCTGCTCCGGTATACAGTCGTATATCGGCGCCACCACCAGCAATTGAGCGTGCTGCTCTGAGATCTGTAGGTGTGGACTGACATAGTAGGGTATGGATTACCGAAGCTTGAATGTCACAGGGAGGTTGAAGCGGCAGCGAACCGGCTTACCGGTCTGCATACCTGGCTTCCACTTCGGCATGGACTCCACGAGACGGATGGCCTCCTTATCGAGTGAGGGATCCACACCGCGGGCTACCTTGACATTGGACACAGATCCATCGCGCTCTACGACGAAGCTGACCATGACACGTCCCTGGATGTTATTCTCTGCCGCTACGGCAGGATACTTTACGTGGTCGCTGAGCCACTTCAGCATAGCGGTCTGTCCGCCGGGGAACTCAGGCATCTCCTCGAGGAACTCGAAGATCTGCTCCTCCTCTACCTTCTCCTGCTTACGACCCTGCTGTGCCGGTGCCGGTGGAGTAAAGGTCTGCTGCAGCTTATCAAAGGAGTCGTCCACGGAGGCGATCTCCACATCAGCAACCTCGACGTCATCCTCGACGACCTGGAGGATCTCCACATTCACCGGAGCTTCCTCGGGCTCGGGGGGTGGGGGAGGGGTCTCGTCGGGTGGCGTGATCATAATGTCCTCGACTTCCTCGATGACTGCGTCAGTCTCCACGTCGTCCACCTTGACATCGTGTGTACCCCACTCAAAGGCTACAAACACGAGACCCAGGGAGACGAGCAGTCCCATCAAGAAGTACGTGCCCTTGTTTTTCTCAAGGTCAGCACGCTTAGTCTTCTTGACCTGACGGTCCTCGACGTTCATGTTATTGCTCATACTACTTGTAAGTTATAGAGTTTTTGTTGGTTTCGTCATACTCCTCCGTAGCCGCAACCACGGACTTGTCCACAAATGTACTCTTTTTATTGAGAAAACAAAGCACATTCGGGTGAGAAAAGCTCTTTTTACCTCCTATTGCCACTATATATCGAAATGTAGTAAAGGAGAGTGGCGAGCGAACCTACCGCCGCTATGACGTAGGTGTAGGCGGCGCTACGCAGCGCACTGACGGCGTACTTGTGGTCCTCCGGACCTGTGACGCCGCTCCGCTCCAGCCAGCCGAGAGCCCTACGGCTCGCATCGATCTCCACCGGCAGGGTGACGAAGCTGAAGAGCGTCGTCGCCGCAAAGAGGATGATCCCGAAGAGCAGCAGTTCAGGGAAGACCCGCACCAGCAGCAGCCCGGCGAGCAGCACGATGCTGAGGATATTGGAGGAGAAGGTGACCACAGGCACCAGAGCCGTCCGCACCCGGAGCATACTGTATCCCACGTGGTGCTGCAGGGCATGTCCGGTCTCGTGAGCCGCTACGGCAGCGGCGGCGACGCTCCTCGAGGAGTATACCCCCTCGCTGAGGTTGATCGTCCGGTCGCCAGGGTTGTAGAAGTCCGTCAGCATCCCTCGTGTCGGGCGCACCTCCACATCGGTGATGCCGCTCTCGCGGAGCATCTTCTCAGCCACCTCCTTGCCGGTGAGTCCGTCGTGGAGGGGGATCTTGCTGTACTTGCGAAACTTGGATGTCAGGCTCTTCTGGATGATCATCCCGACGATCATCACCACGAAGAGGAGGATCCAGAGGAGTGTGCTTGTGGAGTCGGTCATGGTCGATCAGATCTCTCTCAGGATGATGGTCTGCTTGCGGTCCGGCCCGACGGAGACGATGGAGATCGGCGCTCCCAGCTCTTCCTCGATGAAGTGCATAAAGGAGGTGAAAGCCTCCGGCAGATCCTCAGCTCGGGTGATGCCGGTGAGGTCGCACTTCCAGCCGGGCAGGGTAGTGTAGATCGGCTCGATCTCGGCATTGATGTCGAAGGGGTACTCCGTCGTCTCCTTCCCATTGACCCGGTACTTTGTGCAGACCTTGATCTCGTCGAAGCCTCCCAGGACGTCGCCCTTGGTCATGATCAGATCGGTGACGCCGCTGAGCATAGTGGTGTACTTGAGCGTCACGAGGTCGATCCAGCCGCAGCGGCGCTTCCGCCCGGTGACTGCTCCGTACTCGTGTCCCACGCGACTCATCTCGTCCCCTGTCTCATCGAAGAGCTCTGTCGGGAAGGGACCCTCGCCGACGCGGGTGCAGTAGGCCTTGAAGATCCCGAATACCCGACCGATCCGGGACGGAGCCACGCCGAAGCCGGCACAGCAGCCCGAGGCGATCGTGGTGGAGGAGGTGACGAAGGGGTAGGAGCCGTAGTCGATGTCCAACAGACTGCCCTGCGCCCCCTCGGCGAGCACATGCTTGCCCTCTCGGAGGGCATCATTGACAAAGTACTCGCAATTGATCAGCTTATAGGCTCTAAGCTTCTCGATCGCGTCGAAGAACTCTCTCTCCAGCTCCGCAAAGGAGGCCTCCTCGAGAGGATCGTGACCCAGCAGGTTGCACAGCATGCGACGATGACGCTCTCGGTGAGCCTCATACTTGGCACGGAAGTCAGGGGTCTCGATGTCGCCGACGCGGAGACCGTTGCGGCTGATCTTATCGGTGTAGGTCGGTCCGATGCCCTTTCCGGTGGTGCCGATCTTAGTACTCCCCTTGGCCTGCTCATTAGCGGCATCGAGGAGACGATGGGTCGGCAGTATGAGGTGGGTCTTGCGGGCGATGCGCAGCCTCTCGTGGAGCACCACACCGGCATCCTCCAGCTCCTCTGCCTCCTTGGCGAAGAGGATCGGGTCGAGCACCACGCCGTTACCGATGATATTGACCGACCCGCTCTGGAAGACTCCCGATGGCACCGATCTCAGGACGTGGGTCTTGCCCTCGATCTCAAGCGTGTGACCGGCATTGGGGCCACCCTGGAAGCGACCGACGATATCGTAGTGGGGGGTCAGCACGTCGACCACCTTTCCCTTTCCCTCATCGCCCCACTGCAGTCCCAGCAGGACATCTACCTTATTATCCATAGCTCAGTATCTATTATCTATCTTACTATATCTGTGAGTACAAATATAGCAATTTCGCCACTCATTCATCTGCAAGGGAGTCCGAGAGAGCGAAAAGCTATCTCTCGGACTCCTCGCTATCTCTTGTCGGTGCCGATAGACCTACTTCGCTATCACTTCCACCCTCTCATCCTTGTAGTCCAGTCTCAGCGTGATGAGGAGAGGACCCCTCTCCGGACGCTTTATGGTCTTGTCGCCGATCCGGATGTTCTGCAGCACGTAGACGCTATCCATAATGTATCCCTCCCGTCCGTGAGCGAAGGTCATGGTACACTCGAGGGGAATGCTCTGAGTCTTGTAGGCAATCTTGATCCGTGACTTGACGGTCCCCTTTCTTTTCCCCCTCAGCACGGACGAGGGAACGGGTGCCATAAAATTGATGTAGCAGTCAATTCCCTTGGTGACAAAGGAGTAGGGGATCCGGCTGCCGCCTCTCTCGGTATCGAAGATCATCAGATCTCTGACCAGCGCATCGTTCATGACCTGCTTCCCCATCCAGTCCTCCAGCCGGATCGCCACATGTGTCATCTTGACCCCGTGTGGCTCAGACATATTGATAGGGTAGCCGGTCTCGTCCTTGCAGGAGAGCAGTGAGGAGAGGATGATCAGTCCGAGGGACAGTCTGAGGATAAAGTTTCTCTTCATAGGATAGTTAAGTGGTTGTTGGTACCCGGGAGTATCTGGTCGGACAAAGTTAGGCAATAATCCCGTCTCCGATCGGAGATTACTAATACCGGTATCAGAGAAAACTATAGTCGGTATTAGTCGACACTAATACCGGGTTTAGATCAGCCTAATACCGGTAATAGATCCAGCAGTTCTCCTCCCACAGACAGCCAGGCTCTTGCAGTACGCTCAGCGAACGGTGAAGCTGATGCGCCAGGTCGCCATGATGCCGAAGCCCTGGAGCCGCATCGCTGTGTAGTCGTTGGTCCGCTCGTTGTAGGTCATGGCCATGACGTTGCGGTAGTTGGTGACATTCTGTAGGTCGAGACCAAACTCCTCCGTGATCCGTCTCCCCGGGTGGCGGAAGCCCAGCTTAATATCGGTCCGGAAGTAGGGCTTCATCCGGAGGGTGTTACTCTGCTCAGCATCGAGGACGGGGCGCTTCTCGGCGGCAGACTGCTCCCTCAGGAGTGGCGTGTAGCGCATACCTCCGGCGAAGGTACTCTTGAGGTCCGCCGTGAGGGTCCATGACTTGCTGATGGCGTACTCGCCGCCGCCGGTGAGATTGAGGATATATCCGCCGTCCATCGCCGTGTGCCACCGCTTGGAGGATGCACCGGTGGTGTAGGTGGAGCTGAAGAGGGTCGCATTGGTGAGGAGGTAGTAATTCTTAGAGATAAATTTCTCCAGAGTCAGCTCCACTCCGACGTTTCGTCCGGTCCCGCGATTGACAAGATTCGGAAGGGGGACGATACTGTTGTCGTCCGTGACACCGACATTGAGCATACTCCAAGCGGAGGTGAGGTCCTGCTCCACAGGGATGTCGAAGAGGTGCTGGTAGTAGCCCTCCACCTTGAGGTGCCAGTCGGTGGCAAAGGCCCAGTCGTAGTAGGCGTCCGCATGCCAAGCACGTGACGGCTTGAGGTCCCTATTAGTCTCCTCACCCGACCCGGGGATGCGGGCAAAGTAGAAGGTCCTCGGCTGGAGCTGGCTGTAGAGCCCTCCCGCCAAGCCGAGGATATGGGATGGTGCCGGCTCATACATAAGTCCCAAGCGTGGCTCGAGAGTCTTATGTGTATTGAGTGTCGTCATCATGCCGTGGAGTCCGGCGGTGAGAGCCCAGCGCTGAGACGGCTTGTATCGATACTGACCATAGAGACGTCCCACACCAAATCGCCCCTTCTCGCTTACCGTGCCCGCATCCGTTGCTATCGGTATGTCGGCGTGGTAGTCCACCTGATAGATATCGCCTGTCGCCCCAGCCACCACGAGGGAGGAGAGATCGGGGTGCCAGGTGAGATCAGTGTGGAGAGAGTACTTGATCTCCTTGGAGGTGTCCTTCATCACCCGCTCGTAGTTGTCCGTCAGTTCACCATTCTCCTTGAGTTGCTTCCTGACATTGAGGTCAAGGGTCGTACGGACGAGGGAGAGGGTAGTGCGCTGCTGCACCTGCTTGCTCCACCTGGCATTGTGGGTGAGGCCGATGATGAGGTTACTGCTACCCTCGTCGACGAGCTGATTGTAGCTGTCGAGCGCCCCCTCGTCCTCGATGTCGATCATAGCGTCTTTCTCTGACACCATTTTCTCTGTGTCGATCTTGATGAAGCTCTTCCCCCAGAGCGTCATAAGGGAGAGACTGTGCCGCTCGTCGGCATGGAGGGTGACCTTGGCCGTCAGGTCCTGATACTCCGGTACGGCGGGGAGCTTCATCAGCTTCAGTCCGCTCATGATCCGCGGGACGGAGTAGCGGTAGGAGATGAGATAATTGGACTCGCTCCCCACCGGGACCGGTCCCTCGAGTCCCAGCTCAAGGCCGCCGTAGCCGGTCTGCAGCCACCCCTCGTGGTGCGCGGTGTTGCCGGGGCGCATCGTCAGGTCAAAGATGCCGGAGAGGGCGTTGCCGAAGGGGGCAGGCCAGGCGCTGAGGTGGAAGTCTGAGTTGGTCAGCAGGTTAGTATTGATCATAGAGACCTGTCCGCCGGTGAGACCGATGCCGGCATTGAAGTGATTGAGATTGGGCACCTCGATGCCATCGAGGACCCACTGCAGACCTATGGGGCTATTGCCACGGATGATGATGTCGTTGCGGCTGTCGTTTGCGGGCATGACACCGGCAAAGCTCCGGACCATACGTGCCGGGTCACCGAGTGAGGAGGCAAAGCGGTAGGTCTCGTCGGTGCTGAAACTCCGCCCTCCGGCAAAGCTTAGCGGGTCGAGCGTCTTGCTCTTATCATAAGGGGCAGAGACGAGTACCTCGCCGAGGACGACATCAAGGGGCTCCAGCTCTACATCAAGGACCGTCTCCTTGGTCGGCAGCACTGTGACCGACAGCTCGCGGCTCAGGAAGCCGATGCTCCGCACCTCGATCGTCTGGCGCCCGATGGGTGTACGGAGCTCAAAGGTCCCGTCCTCTCCCATCGTGGTGTAGACCAGGGGATCGGTTCCCCGGACGAGGATCGTGGCGGCGGTGATGGGTGCATTGGGATTGGCGCTCGTGATCCTTCCCCTGACGGTCCCCTGTGCAGAGGCTGCCAGAGTCGTGAGTATGAGAGAGCACAGGAGAGCTATTCCTCTCCGACTGAGTGAAGACATAGTGAAGTGCGTGTAGGTTATGCTCTGCGAAGTTCGGAGATAGTTATTACAAGTCGGTTACTTCCTGGTGACACTTCCTTGTCGGACGAGAGTATAGGACCTTATTTTGTACCTTTGGGGCTGATTATGAGTAAGTATATGAGCAAAACTCTCTACAGGCTGCTGCTCGCCTGCCTGGTGGTGATATCGGTGGGCGCTGAGCTGGATGCTCAAGTGCCTGAGACCTCCTGCCGACCGCTGTGGGGCTGGCTGAAGAGCAAGCGGCAGAAGGCTAAGGAGGATGCTGAGAATCAGCCTCAAGTGACGAAGAGCAAGGAGGAGCAGGCGTACGATGACCTGGTGAGCGAAGCGAAGATCGACTCGGGTCTCGTCGTTGCGATACAGAAGGAGGGAGACCTCTACTTTGAGGTGCCGGACAGTCTGCTCGGCAGGCCGCTGCTCTTTACCAGCCGGATTTCGCGTACCTCAGACCCTGCCTCGGCAGTGGCGGGTCAGATGATGATCACCCCCTTCATCGCCCGCCTGGAGGCGAGAGGTAAGGATAAGGTGCTGCTTAAGATGGTGCCGACTCATGGCTATGTCGATGAGGAGGATCCGATCAAGGCTTCCTTTGACCGAAACTTCGTCCCGCCGATCGCGCGGACTTTTGATGTGAAGGCGCGGACTGGGCAGAGTCGGGTGATCGATGTCACGTCTCTCTTCCTCGACGGGGATCCCCTCTTTGAGAGCAACGATCCCTTTACTCTCCCTAAGGGTGGCCCCGTCAGTGGCGGGTCTTACATTGTAGGGGCGCGGTCCTTTGAGCGCAATGTGGAGGTGAAGAGTGTTGCTGCCTATGCAAGTGACAGCCACTTCACTACGCTGGAGATCCATCGGTCGATGGTGCTGCTGCCGGATCGCCCGATGCGGTCTCGTCGCGCCGACAGCCGGGTCGGCTACTTCTCCTCTGCGAGGAGCCACTACTCGTCCGATAAGGACCGGATCGAGCAGTATGAGATCATTCATCGGTGGCGGCTGGAGCCGACCGATAGTGCCGCTTACGTGCGGGGCGAAGTGGTGGATCCGGTGGAGCCGATCACCTTCTACGTCGACTCCGCCTTCCCGCCCAAGTGGCGTCAGGCGGTCCTCGATGGTATCTGTGACTGGGAGCAGGCCTTCAGGGCGGCGGGCTTCAGCAATGCCATTCGTGCCAGGATGTATCCTACTAAGGAGGAGATGCCGGACTTCGACCCCGATGACCTGCGCTTCTCTTGCGTCAAGTATGCCACCTCCCAGATCGCCAATGCGATGGGTCCCTCGTATGTCGATCCTCGGAGCGGAGAGATCCTCTGTGCGGATGTGATCTGGTATCACAACGTCACCTCACTCCTCTACTACTGGCGCCTGGTGCAGACCGGCGCGGTGGATCCCCGGGTGCGGGCGGATAAACTGCCGGATGACCTCATGTGTGAAGCTATGCGGTATGTGGCGGCGCACGAGGTAGGGCATACTCTCGGGCTGGAGCACAATATGGGTGCCTCCTCGGCCTACACCGTGGCGCAGCTGAGGGATCCCGCCTTTACCCAGAAGTACGGCACAACGCCGTCGATCATGGACTATGCGCGCTTCAATTATGTCGCTCAGACGGGTGACCCGGAGCGTGGGGTGCGGCTGGTGCCACCCCTCCTTGGCCCCTACGACATCCATGCGATCGAGTGGGGGTATCGTTGTTATCCGGTCGAGCAGGAGGCGGGTGCCCTCCGAGCGCTGATCGAGCGTCACTCGGGCGATAGGCGGTACACCTACGGGCCACAGCAGATCGTGACGGTGGATCCCACCGCTCAGACGGAGGATCTCTCCGATGACCTTGTGGCGGCAAATACGCTCGGGGTGAAGAATCTGAAGTACATCGCCGGGCACTTCGAGGCTTGGCTGGCAAAGCCCGGTGAGCCGTCCGATGACCTGCGCGAGGTCTATGATGCGATCATCGAGCAGATGCTCCGGTACGTCCGCCATGTCACTCCGATCGTGGGGGGACGTGTCTACCACGACGAGCGGCAGGGAGATGGTCGGATGCCGCTTACCTACATTCCTAAGTCTCGGCAGCAGGAGGCGCTGAGGTGGACCTTTGCCCAACTGCGGGGTCTGGATGAGTGGCTCTTTACCCCCTATCTGGCACAGCGCTTTGACCGGTCGGACAGCTATGATGCGTACAAGGAGGCGCCCTATTTCCTCTCACTTGTCCTCAATGACTTGACGGCGGGATACCGGCTGCGGGGGATTATCGACGGGAGTGAGGCTCCCCGCGGAGGCTCCGGCTATACGGTGGAGCAGTACCTCAGTGACTATGTGGATGAGCTACTGCGGGAGGGCGCCGGCGGGAGCGCGCTGAGCCGGTCAGAGCAGTGCCTGCAGCGGACGGCGATCGAGATGCTAATGGGGTATGCGGAGGAGTCGGGGCAATTTGCCGGCAGGCGAAGTCTCGTCGAGGCACAAGCGTGGGCGAACTCTCTGCCCGGGGCGAACGATCTGTGTGGCGAGGTGGCAGCAGCGCGACTTAATATGCTTACCCCAAGCGTCAAGAGTGAGGAGATAGCGCCCTACATTCGTGTCGCTCTCAGTAAGATCCAACGCGC